>JAZNWM010000193.1:0-2946 GCA_045593345.1 Eubacteriales bacterium | reverse complement strand
CTTGTCTTCCTAAGACCGCTTGGCCTCCGACTTTGGGATGGCGTATGATAAACCAGGCTTTTTGAAATATGACTTTTGCCCTAAATAAAAATAATTAAAAATTTTAAAAAAGGGGTTGACAAACCGATTTCATTCTGTTATAATATAGACCGTGACAGATGCTGGTGTGGCTCAATGGCAGAGCAGCTGATTTGTAATCAGCAGGTTGATGGTTCGACTCCGTTCACCAGCTCCATATTTTATGGGGGAATTCCCGAGCGGCCAAAGGGGGCAGACTGTAAATCTGTTGTCACTGACTTCGCTGGTCCGAATCCAGCTTCCCCCACCATAAAAAATACCGAGTCCTTGTGACTCGGTATTTTTTATGCTGCGGAAGCTGTGCGGCGAACAGCGTGGCGAAGCCGTACGCTGTGCCGCATACCGCGTCAGCGGTATCTTGCCTGGCGAGAACCGCTAACTCTTAATCCGCACTACACCACGCAATCACCGAAAATTAAACCACGAGCGGCAATACCCAGCTTCCCCAACCATAAAGAAACCATAATATTGATACGAAAAATATCGGTTTTATGGCTCTTTTTATTGTCAAAATGGGGGTATTTTGCCCGTTTTCATTGATTTTTTAGTAAAAACGCAGGCTTACTGGGATGTTCTTCGTCCTTGCAAGCCTTTTTGTTTTTAGTAGTAAAATACAAATCGTTCACTTTATACCCCTTTCGTTCAATTTATGGGGTATCGTTCAATTATTGATTCGCTTAAAAGAATTATTGATTTCTAATAGATTATGTGATATAATAAACTCACTGATAAATAAGAATTTTCCGGAGAGTTATATGATTACAGATTGCTACGATATTGAAACCCAACCGATCATTAGTCTGAAAGAATTTTACGGTGAACAAAAGCATCTTGTTGATAAATGCTTGATCATCTTCTCAAAAGAGATACATACACATTTGCTAAGCACATATGAATGCGAAGAAATCGCACATTTTACTGCTTGTAATGGCAATACCCCTATATACAAGATGACGTATAAAGGAACTGATATTGCTTTTTATTTGACAGCAATAGGCTCTGCACTGGCATCCTGTATGTGTTATGAAGCAAACTGGCTCATCGGAGCTACAAGGTTTATTATGTTTGGCTCTTGCGGAAGTCTGAACAGAGAGAAAACAGAAGGAAGGTTTATTATCCCTACAGAAAGCTATCGTGGCGAGGGATGCTCCTATTATTTCGCAAAGCCAGCCGACTATATAGAAATAAAAAACAGTCAAAAGCTTGCAGCTATATTTGATAAAATGGGCACGCCTTATGTGCTGGGAAGAATTTGGACTACAGATTCTATGATCAGAGAAACCACGGGGCTGGTTTCAAAACGAAAGGCAGAAGGCTGCCTCGCTGTTGAAATGGAGGTAGCCGGAGTACAGTCAGTATGTGATTTTTATGGTTTGGAGCTATATGATTTTCTTGAAGCCGGAGACGTTTTAGAGGCAAGTGGCTATGAGGTGCAAGGGCTTCACGGAGCAAATCATAATTTGGGAAAATTGTATATAGCATTAGAAATCGCAATACAGGTATGATCGTGGTGTATAGAACGACTTGACAAATCCAATTTCTGTTTTTTAGATTTCTAACACAAAAAGACCAACCATTGCGGTTGGTCTTTTATCTTTACATCCTATCCCGATACCACTCAACCGTATCGCGAAGGTCGGTGTCGAAATCCGCAAGGGGTTGCCAGCCGAGACTTCTTATCTTCGATGAGTCTATAGAATATCTTCTGTCGTGGCCGGGTCTGTCGTTTACGAAAGCAAGCTCGCCGTCCGGCAGACCGAGAAGGGACATAATTCTCTTTACCAGATCAATATTAGACCATTCGTTGTCGGCAGAAATATTATATATTCCGCACTTCCCTGCCCTGATTATAAGATCAACGGCAGAGCAATGGTCAAGAACATAAAGCCAATCGCGAACGTTACTGCCGTCGCCGTAGAGGGTGACGGGGCTGCCGTTGACGAGAGCATCCACCGTCTTTGGAATAAGCTTCTCGCGATGCTGGAATCTGCCGTAATTGTTGGACGAGCGGCTGATGGAAACCTCAAGACCGTAGGTCCTGGCATAAGAGAGGGCCAGGAGGTCTGCCGCCGCCTTGCTGACACTGTAGGGTGAGGAGGGCTGAATGGCAGACTGCTCGTCAAAGCGAGCCACCGAGTCCAGCGGAAGATCACCGTATACCTCGTCGGTGGATATTTGGTGAAAACGGCTGACACCGTGGAAAAGGCAGGCGTCAAGAAGCACCTTGACACCGAAAATGTTCGTTTTAAGAAAGGGCGTGGAGTCGGATATTGAGTTATCGACGTGGCTCTCGGCGGCGAAGTTTACAACAACGTCGGGACGCTCTGCCGAAAATACGCGATCTATCTCCGCGGAGTCGGTAATATCCGCCTTATAAAAGCTGAAATTAGCACAATCCCGCAGGATAGAAAGTGCCTCGGGATTTGCGGCGTAGGTAAGACAGTCAATACCGATTACCCGATCCTTCGGGTATTTATTTAGCAGGTAATGTGCAAAATGGAAGCCGATAAAGCCCGCACAGCCCGTAACTGCAATTTTCATTTTATTATCCTCGCAAGTTTTCTACATTAATAATATATCACACGCGAGAGGATTTTTCAAGTATAGTGGCAGGATTTTTCTCTATTGACAAAATACGACAGAATGATGTATAATATATAAAACGCTTTTTGGAGGGTTTTATGAAAGGATATAGATTTCTCGCGATTTTGCTTATATTCGTTATGCTCTTCTCAATGATCTCCTGCGACAAGGATAAGAACAAGGATAATGGAGACGGCAGCGAAAACAATCAGCAGGCGGACAACAACGGTGATACCCAGCAGGGTGCCGAGGGACGTGTCACCTTCTATTACAGCGTAAACTCCG
>JAZNWM010000192.1:0-7198 GCA_045593345.1 Eubacteriales bacterium | reverse complement strand
TGGCTACGATCCGACTTCTTCAATACTTCCCTTATGTATTTTTCATCATAGCTTTCGGGATACGGAATGCCAAGCATAAAGCATGCCTCGGTAAGGTTCGGAACAATCAAATCTGCCTTGCCGCAAAGGCCTGCCATAGCCGCTGCAAATTCTGTGGTAAATCCTTTATACAGCTTTCCGTTATCGGCCATACAAGGGTCGATAACTACCATACACCCTTCGGTTTTATGGCGGTCGATCAGATCGCTGACAAGACCAAGCTGACGGAATGAGCCAAGATAGCCTGTATATATTGCGTCAAAGTCCAGTTCAAGCTCTGAGAAGGTTTTTGAAATACCCTCAATCTCGTCGGTGAGATCACAGAAGGTAAACTTGGGAAACATGGTGTGTGTTGATAGAACGGCGGTGGGAAGGACTGCCGTCTCAACGCCTGCCGCAGAGATGATTGGCAGAGCTACGGTAAGCGAGCATCTGCCGACGCAGGAAATATCCTGAACTGTAAGAATTCTTTTCATATTTTTACTCCAAAATTAAGTATCTATTATTTTAATATCGGCACCAAGAGCCGAAAGCTTATCCGAAAGGCCCTCGTATCCTCGGAGAATGATTTCCGCCGAGTCAATCTCACTCTGCCCCTCGGCACAGATAGCCGAGATAAGAGCCGCCATACCGCCGCGGAGATCGGGGGCGGTGGCAGAGCCCGAATGAAGCTGCGAGGGATAGATGCGGGCGGTGCCGCTACGCGACGAGGAGCTGATGCCGAAGGCGGAAAGCGAGGAGAGATAGCCGAAGCGGTCGGGCCATACGGTGTCGGTTATGATACCACCGCTGTGACGGGCAAGAAGGGGTGCTAAAAGCGGCTGAAGGTCGGTAGGAAAGCCCGGGAAGGGTGCGGTCGTGACCGAAGCAAATCTGCCAAGCTCAAGCGAGCCGCACAGTCTGTCACCCTCTGTATGAAGGCCGGCACCCATATCGGTAAGGGCCCGTAAAACCGAGGTCATATCACCGACGGGTGCATTATTGACGGCAATATTGCCGCCCGACATAAGACCGAGAAAAAGATAGCTGCCCGCCTCGATCATATCGCCGATAATGGTGATCCTGCCGCCGCGAAGCTCTCTGCCCCGAATATTAAGCTCCCTGCCCTGACGGGTGATGGATGCACCGCAGGAGCAAAGAAAGTCAATCAGGGCATCGATATGTGGCTCAACGGCACAGCCGCTGATACTCACCTCACCGTCACAGGTTGAAGCAAGGAGAATGGCGTTTACCGTAGCACCCACCGATGGCTTACCAAAGCAGATATTCCCGCCACGCAGACGGTCGCAATAAAGCGTTTCATCCTCAAGATACGCCCCAAGAGTCCTGCAGGCGTCAAGATGCATATCAATGGGTCGGAGAGAGAAATTACATCCGCCGAATGCCATAATCGGACACCTGCCGAAGCGGGCAAGAGATGCACCGAGAAGATAGGTGGACGCACGAATCCGTCTGACAAGATCCGGCGAGGGCTCGCGGTAGGATAGCTCTCGGGTGTCGATATAGGTAGTATTTCCCCGACGGAAAACCTCCGCACCGAAGCCGCGAACAATTTCAAGTGCCACCGACACGTCACCGATATTGGGAAGGTTTGTTATTTCAGAGACGCCATGCGTCAGAATACAGGCGAAAATTATAGGCAGAGCGGCGTTCTTTGACCCGCTGACCCTAACCTCGCCATAAAGAGGTCTGCCCCCGTTTACAATAATTCGTTTCATAATATCTCCTGAAGGTAGATGTTATATCATATTCAGAAGAGGGCTCGGGGTTTACTCGGTCTTATAACGGTATGAGAGGACAAGCTCAACCACTCTGCTGTAGCTGATAATTCCCTCGCTGCCGCTGGACTCAAGATAAAGGTCGTTTATCCACTCGGAAATATCCTCGATAAAGGTATCGCCGTATTTATCCGAGACGGCGTTTGCAAGGCGGATATCATCCTTTGCCATTTCCGAAAGGGTGGGTAGGATCTGATAATAAGCATCCTTATTCGTCCTATAGAGGGCGGATGCGAAGTAGCTGTACATATTAAGTGCCGCACTGTATCGCAGCGACTCGTCCTCCGAGGAGGAAAGGAGGATATAGGCGACAAAATTCGCCTCGTTCTCACGAAGGATGCCACGCTGGTGGGACATCTCGTGGGCGGTGGTGAAAAGCGTGACGTAATCGGGATAATAGGTATTGACGTTTGCCTCGCCCGTTATATAGGAATATATTCCCGTAATGCCAAGATAGGACATCGCCCATCCGTTCCTTACGCCCTTTGCCCTGCCGTCGTATCCCCTCGGCAGATTATACTGCTCGGCGAAGGAGCTATAGAGGTGGGAGATAATCTCGCTAAGCTCGTCGTAGGAGTAGCCGTGGGTGAAAATCCCCTCCGCATCTCTTGGAACGGCGGGAGCGAGAGAATTAATCTCCTCTATTAAATCGGTAAGTGTGTCGGTAAGATTTTCCTCGCTGACCTCCACCTCCGAAAGCTCCATACGGTCGGAGAGAGGGGTGGTATTGTGTGCAATACCCAGGGCGAGAAGATGACCCGAGTAAATAAGAAGAATAAACGCGGCAAGGTTGATAATAAATCTTAACCTGCCTGCCGGCTCGGAAAACAGCTTTACCGCCCTGTATATGACGAGAAAAATGATTATCGGAAGGCAGATAATAAGTGCCTCAAGAAGAGAAAAGGGGAAAAGGTCACCGATGGACGCCATCCCGATACGGAAGGCGTGACAAACCGTACCGTTCAGAAAATCAGCGGCTGCATAGGATATATCCGACAGAAGATAAAGTATGCCGATTATAATAAAGATCAATACCGAGATGATGGCAAATGGAGAGATTATTCTTTTTCCTTCTTTATACATTTTTCGCCTTTCCTATACTGATTTTGCCGTAATTTGACAATCATTATTTACATTTATCTCCCAAAACAGCAAGATTACGCTGAAGAGTCGCCCTCTTACGCCAAGCGAATGCACGGGATTTAAATTCCCCATCGGTCATATTATCAAGCAGCCCGGAGGTAAGGTGTGGTATCCTGTCACGGTGGAAAAATCCGATAGGTGTATGTATGGGATCGGCGTTATGCGGGCAGGCGGTCTGACAGAGATCACAGCCCCAGAGGGTGTTGCACTCACGCATAAGAGCCATCTCTGACTCTGAAAGCTCGCCCTTACGCTGTGTGATGGCGGACAGGCAGTCATCTCCCTCTCCACGCAGGATACCCGTCGGGCAGGCGGCCCTGCAAAGACCGCATCCCTCACAGCGTAAAATCGGCATCGGGAGGGTGGCAGAAAGGTCATCAGGAGCAATATCCGTGACAATATCGCCGATAAAGACAAAGGAGCCGTATTTCTCGTTAATAATAAGTCCGTTGTCCCCTGCTATGCCAAGCCCCGCCGTCAATGCGGCGTGACGCTCGTCTATGGGACTGTGGTCACCGTAGCCCTTTATTTTCGCATCGGGACGGTAGGACTTAAGAAGCTCTGTGAGGCCTGAGTTGATCTCGGAAATTATCAGGTGATAGTCAAGTGACGCCGCATATCGAGAGAGGTTTACCGTCTCGCCCGAATAGTATGGCAGAAGGTATATAATAACGCTCCTCGGCACAAAGCCCTGACGGTCGGTAAGGCCGGGGTTGATCTCACGGCAGTCGGCATAGGAGCGCGTGGCATAGTATTCTATATTATGAGATGAAAAATAACTCTTTATAGCATTCTGCATTTTTCTCTCCTCCGCTTTTCTTATTTTCTTATTATACATCAGCTTTTTTTAAATTTCAAGATATTTTATGTAAGTATTTAAAAATAATGATATAACTTGACTTTGCATAAAAATAATGATATAATATGCTGAGTAAAAATTTGGCTGAGGTAATAATTATGAATATATTTCGCGACGGTCTTATGCTGCGGCTGATGGGTGAATTTAATATTGGGGAGGGTACGACCGAGTTTTATCTTATGCTGGTCGGCTTTATTCTGATTTCGGTTATTGCATCCTACCTTCTCGGCAGTCTGAGCTCGGCTATAATCGTATCGGGTGCTCTTTACAGGGAGGATATCCGAACCCACGGAAGCGGTAATGCAGGTCTTACCAATATGCTTCGCACCTACGGAAAGGGTGCGGCGGCTCTTACCCTGGTGGGTGATATGCTTAAGACCGCAGTCGCAATTCTTATAACCGCCCTGCTCTTCGGCTTCTCCTACGAGGGCGGCGTCAGTATGAGCGGCGTGTGCTATCTTTCGGGAACCTGTGCGGTGCTGGGCCACGTGTATCCCATCTTCTACGGCTTCAAGGGTGGCAAGGGCGTGCTGGTGACGGCAACGATGGCTATTATTCTCTGCCCCGCCGTATTCGGAATTCTCATTACGCTGTTTATTATTATCCTGGCAATTTCGGGCTACGTATCTCTCGGATCTATTATCGTGGCGTCTCTCTTCCCCTTCGCAGTATGCATCAACTCCTACCTTTCGGGCGGCGAGATACCTCTTCTTACCGCAATATGCACGCTGTTCCTCGGCGGATTTGTAGTATGGTGTCACAGAGCTAATATCGGAAGGCTAAGGAGTGGAACCGAGAAAAAAATTTCCATCGGCAAAAAGGAAAAGAAGTAAATTATGAACGGTACGGATTTTCTGACTCTTATAGAGTCAGCCTTCAGAAAAGAGGCACTTAAGAAGCTGATATTCTCACGCCCAAAGAACAGCGAGATAGCAAAGATCTCCTGCCGTCTCGTTGCCCACAGAGGCAGACGGATGCTGGCTATGGAGTATTCCCTGCCCGGTAATACGGTGTCGCATAAAAACCTGACGGAGAGCGAGCTTCAGTCAGAGCTTGTCCCCCTTATAGACGGCTACCGCCAGGTGAATCTTATCACCACCCTGGGAGAGAGCGAGCTGAAATGCTCCAAGTCGGGAAAGGTCACTATAATCGGCGGCGAGAATCTCCGTCGGCGGCTGGAGGGCGAGGCTCCTGCCTTCGAGAGTGCAATTGAGTCTATTGACAGACAGAAAAATTACATTTTATCGGGTGATGAGCTGTTCCTCAAGAGGCTCGGCATCAGCTCCTCCGACGGACGTGTCCACGACAAGAAGCAGGGCAAGTTCAGACAGATAAACAGATTTCTCGAGCATATTGAAAACATATACCCAAGGCTTCCCCGCGAGGGAGAGATAAGGATATACGATCTTTGCTGCGGAAAGAGCTATTTAAGCTTTGCAGTATATCACTATCTTACCGAGATCAAGGGAAGGCAGGTCTATCTTTACGGTGCCGATCTCAAGCGTGACGTTATTATCTGGTGTCAGTCGCTGGCAAAGGAGCTTGGATTCGCAGGAATGCACTTCGAGGTAGGCGACATACTGAAGATCACGCCAAACGAGAGGCCGGATATGGTCATCTCGCTTCACGCCTGCGATATTGCCACCGACATCGTGCTTGATACGGCGATGCGACTGGGTGCGGATATTATACTTTCCACCCCCTGCTGTCACAGATATCTTAACGGCAAGGTCGTGGCGAGCGAGCTTGAATTCGTCACAAGGTATCCCCATCTGTCGGGCAAGCTATGTGAGGCAATAACCGACGCCCTGCGTCTTGCAAGACTGCGTGCGGGCGGCTACAGCGTTATGGCACTTGAGCTTACAGACCCCGAGAATACGCCGAAGAACACCCTTATCAAAGCAACGAAAAATGCAAAAATGAGCGAAAAAGAGAGGCAGAATGCAGAGGCCGAGTACAAGGCTATGCTCCGCTTCCTTCTCGGCGAGGGTGCTGACAGGTATCTTTCGGAAATAGGATAGAACGAATTACAAAGGAAAACAGAGATTATTATGACGTACTTTACAAAATCGGCAGAGGAGACCGAGAGAGTCGGTGCCGCCCTTGCCGAGAGGCTTGATGGGGCGGGCATCACCCAAGCCTTTATCGCTATGCGAGGGGAGATGGGTGTTGGTAAGACCGCCTTCACACGAGGCTTTGCCTCCTACTTTGGTATATCGGGAGTGAAGAGCCCCACCTACACCATCGTAAACGAGCATCGCGGTCGGGTGAGCATATATCACTTTGATATGTATAGAATAAGCGACGGCGACGACCTGTACTCCATCGGCTACGACGATTATATCGAGGCCGAGGGCTACTGTATCGCCGAGTGGTCGGAGAATATCGAGGGAGAGATTCCCGAGGGTGCTATCTTCGTGACCATATCGCGTGTCGATGGTAATGCTGACGAAAGAAGGATAGATATAGATGAAAATTCTTGCATTTGACGGCACGGCAAGGGTGGCGTCGGTGGCGGTCTGCGAGGACGAGCGTGTTCTTGCCTGCTATAATATTGATAACGGACTTACTCAGAGCGAGCTGCTTCTGCCTATGGCAGAGGATATACTGCGGTCGCTGAAGCTTGGCTTCCCGGATATTGAGCTTTACGCCACGTCCACAGGCCCCGGCTCGTTTACGGGTGTAAGGATCGGCGTTTCGCTTATCAAGGGGCTTGCCTTCGGCAGAGATATTCCCTGCGTCAGCGTATCCACCCTTGAGGCCCTGGCAGAAAATCTCAGGGGTCTTCGCGGTATCATAGTTCCCTGTATGGATGCAAGACGGGGTCAGGTATACACCGCATCCTTCCGCGGTGAAAACGGCGAGATGACAAGACTGTGCGAGGACAGGGCTATTGCTATTTCGGCTCTTGCCGAGGAGCTTCGTCAGTATGATAGTGAGGATATATACCTGGTCGGTGACGGATATGCGGTAGCGAAGAGCGGACTTGAGAAGGCGGGGATAGCTCTTGCGGTTACCCCCGAGCTGCTGATACTTGAGAACGCGGCCTCGGTCGCCAAGGTAGCGAAGAGAAAATTTGACAGGGGCGAGACGGTAAGCGACAGAGAGCTCTCCCCCATATATTTAAGAATGCCCCAGGCCGAGCGTGAAAGACTCGAGCGTGAGGCGGCAAAAAAGCAGGAGGAAAAGGAATGATGAGAAAAATTATTATCGGTGCTGACAGTGCGGGATACGAGCTTAAGTCCAAGGTTATCGCACATCTTACCGACCTCGGCTACGAGGTGACTGACTGCGGATGTAATTCTACGGAATCCTGCCACTACCCCGTCTTTGCCTCCGCCGTTTGCGAGAAGGTGCAAGTCGGAGGCCAAGCGGGCTT
>JAZNWM010000191.1:0-3649 GCA_045593345.1 Eubacteriales bacterium | reverse complement strand
GGAGGATGCATCGAATAAAAGCTCCTACGGTAAAAGAAGGCATTACTATCTCGGTGGCGAGCTTGACGGCGTTATGAACTATCCTCTCCGCTCGGGAATTATTGATTATCTGACGGGTAGGGGAAGCGATAAGCTCTATTACGCACTTACCGAGGTGACGAGCAACGCTCCCGACCATATTCTGCATAATCAGATGAACCTTCTCGGCACACACGATACCGAGCGAATTCTCACCGTGCTCGGTGACGAGGATGCATCAGGCCTTTCCAACCATCAGCTTGCAAGATTACGAATGGACCCCGGACGGCGTAATTTCGCTATAAAGCGACTTATGACCGCCTATACCATCCTTGCAACGATGCCTGGTCTTCCTACCATCTTCTACGGTGATGAGGCAGGGCTTGAGGGCTATCGCGATCCCTTCAACAGAATGCCTTATCCCTGGGGTAAGGAGGATCACAGACTCATTGAGCATTATAGGGTTATGGGCAGAATAAGACGGGAGAACGCCGTTTATCAGAGCGGCTCCTTCAGACTTATACATCTTGATAACGAGCTGCTTATTTTCGCAAGAGATACCGAGGATGAGAGCTATCTTACCGTCATTAACAACTGCGAGTGCGATATTTCACTGAAATTCTCCTGCGAATGCACCGAGCTTTTATCAGCCAACAGGTCGGAGGGCTTTAATCTGTGCGGATATTCTGCCGCCGTATATAAGTGTCCTACCGACACAACTCTTGAAATGGATTAAGGGTAAATGCTATGACTATTACGTTAATCGGTATGCCTGCTGTTGGCAAATCCTGTATGGGCAGGGCAATTGCCAAAAAATTCAATATGCGGCTTGTTGACGGTGATAAGGTTATTGAGAAAACCGAGGGCAAGCGTCTTCAGGATATAATGGACGAGGTTGGCGTTGACGGCTTCAAGAAGGTTGAGGAGAGAGTTCTGCTCACCATCAAGGAGGACAATATCGTCTTTACTCCCGGCGGCAGTGCAGTCTACTATCCGTCGGTTATGGAGAATTTCAAGGAGAGCGGTATAGTGGTTTATCTCTACGCCTCGGCGAAGACTATAAGTCAAAGGCTGGTTGATTTCTCCAAGCGTGGCGTTGTGCTTCGCGAGGGGATGACAATGCAGGATTTGTATGACGAGCGAGCTCCTCTTTTTGAAAAATACGCCGATATTACTGTCAGCTGTGACGGTACGGCATTCTCAAAATACAAGTATGATGCAATTCGTAAAATTGAAGATTACCTGAATAAATCAGGGCAGAAATGAAATAATTAGGGGTTATTCTTGGATTTCCTTGAATAACCCCTTTTTTATTTTCCGGATACGATTTCCCGCACCGCCGAGCATAGCTTCTTTATATCCGACGGTTTGTTAAAATAGGAGAAGGAGGCACGAACAGCCCCACGGTCAAGCGTGCCAAGCTTTCGGTGTACCGATGGAGCACAGTGCAGGCCGCCTCTGACGCAGATTCCCCTTTTGTCAAGCTCGTCTGCGACAAGAGAGGAGGGAAGATTACCTATATTAAATGAAATTATCCCTACGCCCTCCCTATAGGTTATCACGTCGGGAATTTCAAGCAACCCGCCTCTCGCCAAATCGGTAAGGTCGCAAAGCTTGGCTTGAATTCTGTCAATTCCCGTCTTATTAACGAACTCAACCCCTGCTCCCAGCGATACTATAGCAGGGGTTGACAGCGTTCCCGCCTCATATCCCTCGGGCAGAAGAATTGGCATCTCGCTGTCAAGACTGTTATATCCGCTGCCACCCTCAATTACACTCTCGCGACGCTCTTTACTGCGAAACCAGATAAATCCCGAGCCCTGGATACCGAAAAGTGCCTTATGCCCGGGAGCACAGAAGGCATCGCAGGGTGTTTTGGTAAGGTCTATATCAATATGCCCCACCGCCGCCGAGCCGTCAATAATAAGGAACAAAGAATTCTCACGGGCAAAGTCGGACAGCTCCTTAAGGCTCAGGCTGTGCCCCGTCAGATTTGATGCCATAGTGCATACAATGCCTTTTGTGTCGGCACGCATATTCTTTCGCAGGGACTCACGAATATCCCCGTCGACGTTAAATAGACTGTATTCAATGCCCACACTCCGACGAAGACTCTCAAGCGGTCGGATGACCGAATTATGCTCTATATCCGAGGTGAGAATATGACATTTTTCGCTGATAAAGCTTTTTATTGCAATATTCAGAGCATAGGTTGCATTGTAGGTGAAGACTATCTGCTCGGGGGTATTTACCGATAGCAGCCTTGCGACTCTTTCTCTCGTCTCATATATTGCCTCAGCGGATTTTTGCGACAGTCTGTGAGAGCTTCTTCCTGCATTTCCGCAATATTTTTTGAGGCAGAAATTCAATTCGCGTATTGCAGACGTAGGCTTTGGGAAGGTGGTGGCAGCGTTGTCAAGGTATATCATTATGCTCCTGCCCAAGCCTGTAGGCTATACCGTTTTCCCTCATAACCATTACCGCAGAATAGAAATCCCTCTCGTAAATCTCAACGCCGCTTGAGCATCCTCCCGGAGCCTCATTATTGTTCAGCTTAATCAGACGCGAGGGAATTCTCGCCCGTATAAGCAGCTTGCGAAGCTTCAGGGCCACCGTGACAGAGCCTACCGAAATTCTCGTTTTTTTCAAGTCATCACTCCCTTATGATTTAAGCCTTACCGCCGCTTTGCTGCGACGAATCAACTACGCATTTTAAAAGAAAGGGGAAAAATAGGATTATTTGCTATTCTCCCTAAGACTATTTTATGTAATTTAAGCGAAAAAGTTAACGAAAATGCTTGTCTTTTCCCTAAATATGTGATATACTAATATGTAATTAATTTACTTTTATTCTCTTTGGAGACCGAAATGTTAAATATACAGCTGCTGAAGCAAACACATTATTTCTCGGCTAACTGCTATCTCATCTCATCGGGAGAGGAGTACGCCGTTGTCGATCCCGCATCTGCATACGATCCAACGCTTATCAAGGGCAGGGTAAGGTATATTCTACTGACTCACGCCCATTTTGATCACATCCTTGATATTGACGACTGGGTAAGCGTAACGGGTGCTACCGTAATTATTTCGGAGGACGAGGTAGCCGCCCTCTCTGATCCTATGCGAAACTGCTATAAGCTCTTTAACGGCTCTGACCGAGGCTATTTCGGCAAGGCTGTTGGAATTAGTGACGGCGGGACTCTTGAGCTTGGAAAAGACAGGATAACCTTTATGCACACGCCCGGACACACCTCGGGCAGCGGAATCTTTATTTCTGGCGGAGCTGCCTTCGTCGGTGATACGGTTTTTGCGGGAGGTGGCTATGGCAGATACGATCTGCCTACGGGAAACGGCGTGATTTTAAGAGATTCTATTAGGAAAATTTTGACTCTGCCCGAGGATACTCTGCTTTATCCCGGTCACGGAGAGGCTACTACTGTAAAGCAATACAAACTTGATATTATATAAGGACATACGAAAATGGAAGAAATCAGAAGTAATTTTATACACGATATTATTGACGAGGATCTGGCACGCGCACCCGAAACCAAAATTCACACGCGCTTCCCTCCGGAGCCGAACGGATATCTGCACATCGGATCTGCAAAGGCTATTATGATCAACTATCAGG
>JAZNWM010000190.1:0-1843 GCA_045593345.1 Eubacteriales bacterium | reverse complement strand
AATCAGGAAGGGCGGTGATTTTCCTTGCCTCCTCGATAACACTACGCTCGCTTCTTGACCTTACCTCCCTGCCCTGATGAAATGCGAGAGCACAGAAATTGCAGGCACCGAAGCAGCCACGGTTATGGGTAATAGAGAACTTCACCTCGCTGATAGCTGGAACTCCACCCGCCGCGTCGTAATCGGGATGATAATCGCGTGCGTAAGGAAGGGCGTAGACCGCGTCCAGCTCTTCCCTCTCGAGAGGGGGCATAGGAGGATTCTGCACCAGCATTTTATCGCCGTAATACTCAACCACCGCTTTACCGTTCACCGAGTCGGTGTTCTTATACTGTATAGAAAACGCCTTGGCGTAGGCGGATTTATCGTTCTTCAGGACATCGAAATCCCCGACCTCGACCGAGTCAAAATGTATGGGATCGCCCACCTTACCGACGTAAACGCATCCACGCACGTCACGTATTTTCTTGATGGGCACGCCCTTGTCAAGCAGGAATGCCAATCTGCGAAGAATACTCTCACCCATACCGTAGGTAAGAATATCTGCACGAGAGTCGATAAGGATGCTGCGGCGAACTCTGTCCTCCCAATAATCGTAGTGGGCAAAGCGGCGAAGAGATGCCTCAAGTCCGCCGATAATAATGGGAACATCTCCATAGGCCTCTCTTATACGGTTACAATAAACGATGGTAGCCCTGTCTGGACGAAGCCCCATCTTACCGCCCGGAGAATAGTAATCGTAGGAGCGACGCTTCTTCGATACGGTGTAATGTGCCACCATAGAGTCAA
Source organism: Eubacteriales bacterium (assembly GCA_045593345.1). Lineage (GTDB taxonomy): Bacteria > Bacillota > Clostridia > Oscillospirales > CAG-272 > UBA1740. Next base: position 1,054 of record JAZNWM010000190.1, on the reverse strand, counting down.
TGTTGCCGCCCGTAACGAGAAAGCCGAGTCTCGGTCTGCCGAATCGCTTAAAGTCCTCTGCACTCTTATAATCGGGCTGGGCAAGAATAGCTACCCTGAAGCCCGCCGCCTCAAGCACGCGGGAGATTATGGCAACGCCAAAGGACGGGTGGTCCACGTAAGCATCACCCGTCACGTATACGAAATCAACCTGGGACCAATTTCTCGCCCTGACGTCCTCTTCCGTAGTGGGAAGAAAATCCAATCTGTTTTTCATATCAAATAGCAAAGCTGTCGAGCTCGACCTCTCTCTGCTCTCCGCTCTCCATATCACGAAGCTGGGCAACGCCTGCCTCAACCTCACTGTCACCGATTATGAGGGTGTATCTTGCACCCTTCTTATTTGCATATTTCATCTGTGCCTTAAGGCTTCTGCCGACAACGTCGCACTCGGCGTATTTACCCTCGCGACGAAGACGCTCGGTGATCTCAAGCCCCTTCACCATAGCACCCTCGCCAAGGGCGGCAATGTAAATAAGGGGCTTCGGAGCCTCAATATTATCAAGGCCAAGCTCACGCATAGCAAGAATAAGACGGGTAATACCCATACCGAAGCCGATGCCGGGAAGCTCGGGTCCGCCGAGAGAGGAAACGAGACCGTCGTAACGGCCGCCGCCACATACGGTGGACTGAGCACCGATGCCCTCGGCAATAAACTCAAAGACGGTACGGGTGTAGTAGTCAAGCCCGCGGACGATGGCAGGGTCGACGGTATAGGAGATGCCCATGGCATCCAGCATGGCGGTAAGCTCTCTGAAATGCTCGGCACAGTCGGGACACAGATGGTCGACCGTGCGGGGTGCGGCAGGGGCAAGGGCGGCGCACTCGGGATTCTTGCAGTCAAGAAGCCGCAGGGGATTGCGCCCGAGGCGGTCAAGGCAGGTGTCGCAAAGGGTATCCTTATGGTCGGTATAGTAGCCGACAAGCGCCTCGCGGTAGGCGGGGCGGCAGCTGCGACAGCCGATCGAATTGATGTGCAGGCTCACGTTGCCGCCAAGGCCGAGACGGTCAAGCA
>JAZNWM010000189.1:0-4640 GCA_045593345.1 Eubacteriales bacterium | reverse complement strand
TGTGTGCTTGCAATTCCTCCGTTGTCTTGCAATGAACTACGGTCACCCACTCTCCCTCGGGGGAAAGAACCTGAATAATAAGCTCGGATCCAAAGGAGCCAAGTCGGATCGTAGCCATGTCGTTCTGTGAGCCAAGGAGTTGATAATATGCCTTGTCTTCCTAAGACCGCTTGGCCTCCGACTTTGTGTGCTTGCAATTCCTCCGTTGTCTTGCAATGAACTACGGTCACCCACTCTCCCTCGGGGGAAAGAACCTGAATAATAAGCTCGGATCCAAAGGAGCCGGTAAGGCCTGTCTTATAGAGATAGAAGGTAAATTCCTGTAAATCGTATGTTCCACCAAGGTCTAAGGTTGCCTCAACCAATACGCCTGCGGTAGATTTACCCGAATATCTGCCCTTGGTTTCCTGATTGGTTATTCCATCTGTAAGCTTGTCATATCCGTGAGTGTTGGCATTGTAAACATTACCTGCTGCATCGCCCTCGGTGGGAACGAACACCTTGCCTGTAAATACATTTTCAAGAAGCACGGGCTCATCTGAGGGGAATTCCTTCCCGTTACACTCAACCTCCTGGAAGGTAGTTCCGGAGGAGCTGGAGGATGCGGAGATGTAGAATCTGAGTTTCTCGGCAACGATGCCGGAAAGGTCAAATTCAAGATAATCGTTGTTTACACCTTCAACAGAAACGAGATGTCCGTAAAGAGCCTCGTTATCAGGGCAAATTACAACGTCGATCCACGCTCCGTTTGAATATACCTGAATGAGCATATCCTTACCGATGCTGCTCTTGATCTGAGCCTCGGTTTTTTCACTTACTTCATAAATATAGAACTTAAGGCTGCCAAGCACAACCTCTTTTCCAAGGTCAATGGTAGAATCCATAAAGCCCGAAAGGTTCATAATTGTAGAGAATCTGCCGATAGCATTATCCGCGGTCTTTATGCCGTCTGTAAGACCCTCGTATCCACTACCGTTCCACCAGGAAGCAGAGAGAATAGAAGCTGTCGCCTCTGCGGTAGGTGTAAATTTCTTTCCTGCGAAAAGATTGTCAACGCTCTCAAGAGCATCGGATTCCATTTTTTCAAGACCGCAATTACCACAAGTATATGTAGTAACACCGTCTGCTACTGCTCCCTCACTCCAATCGTGTCCGAGTGCGGGAACAACCTCCTGTGCAAGGAGAGTTTCGTTACAAACCGAGCAAACCTTACCCTCGGTCACACCTGCGTTAAGACAGGTCGCAGCCATTGCAGGAAGGATCTGTTCGGTGTGAACATGCTCAACGAGAAGTGCACCGTTACACTCGATCTCCTGGAAGGTAATGCCGTTTGTGGAGATGGACGCGGAAATATAGAATCTAACCTTTTCTGCAACGATATCGGAAAGATCGAATTCCAGATAATCGTTATTAAGACCTTCGTTAATCACAAGGTGATCGCAAAGCTCTGCGTTATTTGTGCAATTAACAACGTCATACCACTGACCGTCAACGTATACCTGGATCAGAATGTCTGCACCAATGCTTTCCTTTTTAGCCGCCTCGCTGATTGTATCCTTTGTATCGTAAATATAGAATCTCAAGGTACCAAGCACATATTTTTCGCCAAGATCAAGACTTCCGTCCATAAAGGCGGTGGTATTATTAAGGAGAGTTGAGAATCTGCCTTCCCCCTCGGTCATCATTCCGTCGGTAAGCACCTCATATCCGCCGCCTGCCCACCAGCCTGCAACAAGAACCTGACCGAGAGCCTCGGGTGTACCAACGAATTCCTTATCTGCGAAGATGTTTTCCTTATTTTCAAGGCTTTCGGACTCTGCCTTGCTAACGCCACATCTATCACAGCTATATGTTGTAACGTCGAGATTCTTCTCGCCCTCGCCCCACTGGTGTCCAAGAGCAGGAATAACTTCCTGTGCAAGAAGGGTCTCACCACAAACAGAGCATTTCTTACCGTCCTTAAGACCACTGGCAGTACAAGTAGCTGCCTTACCGGGAACTACTTCCTCTGTGTGAGGAATTACAGGAATTTCCTCCTGTGCAAGAAGGGTTTCGCCACAAATTGAGCACTTCATACCCTCGGTAAGACCGGTAGTGGTACAGGTTGCCTCCTTACCGGGAACTACCTCCTCGGTGTGACCAAGTGCAGCGATTTCTTCCTGTGCAAGGAGAGTTTCACCACAAACAGAGCACTTCTTACCCTCTGTAAGACCTGTTTCGGTACAAGTTGCTGCCTTGCCGTTAACTACCTCCTCGGTGTGAGGAAGCTGCTCGTGAATCTTGCTTTCTCTGCTGATCTCATCGCCACATACAGAGCACTTAACTACGCTGTCGTAGGAGCCGGGCTTCTGACAGGTTGCGGGAACGTTGTTCTCAATGATAGGGTCTGCAGGGACGTGATCTGTGCAAAGGTCTGCTCCACAAACGTCACAGGTGAAATCGGAATTTTCATCTTTATGTCCAAGAGAAGAAATCTCCTCCTGTGCAAGGAGAGTTTCGCCACAAACCGAACACTTCTTGCCTTCTGTAAGACCTGTTTTGGTACAGGTTGCTGCCTTACCGGGAAGGATCTCTTCCTTATGTGCTGCGGTAATAGTCTCTTGTGCAAGAAGAATCTCGCCACAAGCAGAACACTTCTTACCCTCGGTAAGTCCGTTTTCGGTGCAGGTTGCCGCCTTTGCGGGAAGAATTTCTTCAGTATGTCCGGGTGCGGTAATTACTTCCTGTTCAATGAGGGTTTCGTCACAAACAGAACACTTCTTACCGGCAGTAAGACCTGACTCGGTGCAAGTATTTGCTTTGCCGGGTACAAGCTCTTCATTATGTCCGGATGCGGGAATTTCTTCCTGAGCAAGAAGGATCTCGCCACAAGCAGCACACTTCTTACCATCGGTAAGTCCTGCTTCGGTACAGCTTGCCGCCTTGCCGGGAAGGGGCTCTTCCTTATGGCCGAGTGCGGGAATAACTTCCTGTGCGAGAAGAGTCTCGCCGCAAGCAGAACACTTCGTACCTTCGGTAAGACCTGCTTCGGTGCAGGTCGCTTCCTTACCGGAAAGGATTTCCTCATTGTGTCCGAGAGCCTCTCCCTCGGTTTTGCCACAAATCGAACAGGTTTTGGGCGTTTCGCAACCTGCTTCTGCCCAGGTGTGCTCGTGCAGGAATTCGCAAGCAGTAAATGCAAGCACGAACACGAACAGTAAAACTATTAGAAAAATACTCTTTTTCATAAATTTTTCCTCGTTTTTTTATTATTTTAAATCTGCAAAAGTGGATATGTGACTACCCACCCTTGCATTTTTAATCAATTAATGTGGGAATATCCCAAAACTATTTTGCACTGCACTCGATCTCCTGGAACGTAATTCCGTCGGAATGTTCAGCACCGGAGATGTAAATTCTCACCCTTTCAGCCTTCACTCCGTTAAGCTCAAACGCAAGATAATCATTACTGAGTCCGTCCTCGATAACAAGATGCTGGGTAATCTCTGCATTGCTTTTGCAAACCACAACGTCACACCAGACGCCGTCAGAATAAACCTGGATCAGCAGATCCTTACCAACGCTTGCCTTCTTCGTAGAGTCGGTGCTCTTGGCAGCATCGTAAATGTAGAGCTTCATAGTGTGAAGCTCGTAGCTGTCGCCAAGCTCAATGGTTGCATCCATAAACACGGTGGTGTTGTTCATCTTGGTAGAGAATCTTCCCACCTGATCCTCCATTCTGTTACCGTCGGTAAGAGCCTCATAGCCACCGCCCTGCCACCAGCCTGCAGTCAAAACCTCTGCAAGAGCTTCGGCTGTGGGGATGAACTGCTTATTTGCAAAAACGTTGCCGATAAGAGAGGGATCAACCGAAGGATCGGAGCCTGCATCTGTATCGATCACAGTAGATTTTACTCCGAAGCACTCCATCTCGTAAACAGTAGTCCAACCGCTATCGGTCTGGCCGGGAATGGTGAATTTAACCTTGGATGCATAACCGTCATCAAGCGGGAATACAAGCCAATCGCCAACGCCATCGGGATTCTTAACTAAATAGTCGGCAAGCTCGCTTCCGCTTTGGCAATCAATAACCGTAGTCCACTCTCCGTTAAAGAAGGTCTGAACCTGAAGTCCACTGCCAAACTTTGAGAGTCCATCCTTATAGAGATAAATTCTGAATTCGGAAAGTGTATATACACCACCAAGATTAATAGTTGCCTCAACCTTGCCGCCCTTCAGCTTGCTGGAATATCTGCCGTTGCTTTCCTCGTAAATCACTCCGTCGGTCAATGTCTGATAGCCATAGGATGTGCTGTAAATATTGCCGGCAGCATCGCTTGATGGTGCGAACTGCTTGTTAGCAAGCACGTTTTCAAGCTCTACGGTCTCATTATCAACTCTGCTTCCATTAAGTGTAATGTCAGAAACAAGGCTTTCGCTTCCGTCATAGTGATATGTAATTCTGATCTTATTTGCCTTGCCACCGCTAAGGTTGAATGTAAGATAGGAATCCGAGAGATGCGAAAGAATCTCATCTCTTGACGTGCAGGAGGCAATTGTGTGCCATTCGCCCTGATATAGACCTTCGATAACAAGGCTGTTGCCAAGAATAGTGGAATCTTTAATATAAAGTCTAAGCTCGTCGAGAGCATAAACCTCAC
>JAZNWM010000188.1:0-6732 GCA_045593345.1 Eubacteriales bacterium | reverse complement strand
AATGCTGATTATCCAGAAGGAAAGAAGCGGCTCGCCCGCACCCTTCGTCATAAGGATGTTCAGAATAGCGGTGAAGATGAGAATAAAGACGATAGGCTTGATGCTTTTCAGAATGACCTTGAAGGATATGTGACTGATGGCAATGAGTATTACCGTAGTCGCGAGAAGAAGCAGGAAACTTATGGGATTATTAGCAACGAATACCGCAACGATAAAGAGGGCTGCGAGAATTATCTTCGTCCTGGGATCAAGCCTGTGTATAGGCGATCTGCCCGGGAAGAATTGGCCGAGGGTAATATCAGAGATCATTTTCTCCCCTCCTTTACGTATTCGAGAATTGCCGCCTTCACGCCCTTGACGGTATAAAGCTCACCCGTAAGGTTGATTCCGCGGTTCCGAAGCTCTGCCGCAACGCGGGAGATCATAGGCACGTCGAGTCCGACAGAGATAAGATCGTCGGCACAAGAGAATATCTCTTTCACGGTTCCCGTACGATAAACCTTGGCAGAATTCATAACGACCACGTTATCGCAGTAGTGTGCCATATCCTCCATAGAGTGACTGACGAGGATAACCGACGCGTTCATACGGTCGGCGTACTCACGAAGGCTGCCGAGGATCTCACGTCTGCCCCTGGGATCAAGGCCTGCCGCAGGCTCGTCAAGAACCAGCACGTCGGGACGCATAGCAATGATGCCCGCGATGGCAACGCGACGCTTCTGTCCGCCCGAGAGCCCGAAGGGGGATTTATCAAGCAGCTCTGCCGACACGCCCGCAAAGCTTGCCGCCTCGACAACCCTCTCCTCGATCTCCTCATCCGAAAGGCCGAGATTACGGGGACCGAAGCCGATGTCCGCCCTGACGGTCTCGTCAAAGAGCTGGTACTCGGGATACTGCATTACAAGACCGACTCTGAATCGGATCTTGGATATTTCCTTAGGATTCTCCCATATATCGCGGCCGTCAAGATATACCCTTCCCGAGGTGGGCTTCAGAAGTCCGTTAAGGAGACTGACCAGAGTAGATTTTCCCGAGCCGGTGTGGCCGATAAGGCCTGTTATTTTGCCCTTCTCAAAGGAGACGGTGACGTTGTCAAGTGCCACCTTCTCGAAGGGGGTTCCCTTTCCGTAGACGTAGGAAAGGCTTTCAATTTTAAGAATTTCGTTCATTTTATATACTTTCCTTCTACGAAAGAAATTTGTAAAGCGTTTCGATACACTCGTTTTCGGTAAGCGAATCACCGACGATATCAAGCCCCGCCCTGCGAAGCTCGAGAATAAGCTCGTTGCCCTGAGGTGCATCAAGTCCCATACTTCGAAGGAGATCCACCTGTGCGAAGACCTCTCTCGGCGTGCCGTCAAGGGCAATTCTGCCATCGTTGATAACGATAACGCGGTCGGCACGGGCTGCCTCCTCCATATAGTGAGTAATATTGATAACGGTGATCTGCTCGTCGCGGTTAAGACGCTCCATAATATCAACCACCTCGTGTCTGCCCTGCGGATCGAGCATTGCGGTAGACTCGTCAAAGATGATAACCTGAGGCCGCATAGCAATAATGCCTGCGATAGCCACACGCTGCTTCTGTCCTCCCGAGAGCTTATGGGGGGCGTGGCGTGCGTATTCGGTCATACCGACAAGCTGAAGCGAGGAATCAACACGGCGGCGGATCTCCTCCCTTTCAAGTCCGAGATTCTCGGGGCCGAAGGCAACGTCCTCCTCTACCACCGTAGCGACAAGCTGATTATCGGGGTTCTGGAAGACCATACCGATCTTGCGGCGTACGTCGAACATATCGTCCTCGCTGAAATCCTCGGCGGTTATGTCGGTACCGTCAATATATATTTTGCCCACGGTGGGGGTGAGTATCATATTAAGAAGCTTCGCCAGGGTGGATTTACCCGAGCCGTTGTGACCGAGGATGGCCACGTATTCGCCACGCTCGATGCCTATGCTTACGCCGCTGAGGGCGGGAATCTCGGATGAGGCGTCGTCGCCGTCGTCATAGGTAAAGCCGAGATTTTCTGTTCTTAAATAATAATCCTTCATTATTTTTCCTTACGTTATTTTTTAAAGGTGACGCGGACGCTGGAGCCGCACGGAAGTGCAAGACCGCTGTTGCCAACGGGGAGTCCAAGCTCGTCTGCCTCGGAATATCCTCCTCTTTTTGACAAAAGGCGTACCGAGGTGATGTACTTCATAGTCGATGCGGAGAGTCCTGTGGTATAGGAATTGAGCAGGAAGAAGAGGGGCTCGTCCGAGAGGAGATTTGCAGTAAGAGCCACGAACTCGTCAATATTCTCCTCTATCTTCCAGACCTCACCCGTAGGGCCTCTGCCATATGAGGGAGGATCCATAATAATGCCGTCGTACTTATTACCGCGGCGGATCTCACGCTCGATAAACTTCTTGCAATCGTCAACGATATAGCGGATGGGAGCATCTGCAAGTCCCGACAGGCGTGCATTCTCCTTCGCGGCGGCAACCATACCCTTTGATGCGTCAACGTGAACCACCTGTGCCCCCGCCTTAGCCGCGGCAACGGTAGCACCGCCGGTATAGGCAAAGAGATTCAGAACCTTGATAGGCCTGCCCGCATTTCTTATAAGCTCACCAAACCAATCCCAGTTTGCCGCTTGTTCAGGAAAAAGTCCGGTATGCTTGAAGCCCATCGGCTTGATACGGAAGGAGAGGTCACCGTAGGAGATAACCCAGCTCTCGGGCAATTTATTGTCGCTCCAGGCTCCGCCGCCCGACCTCGAACGCTTATAGCTGGCGTCGGCGGTACGCCAGAGGGGATTTTTCTTCTCGGTCTTCCAGATGACCTGGGGATCGGGACGGATGAGGGTATATTTTCCCCACCGCTCAAGCTTCTCGCCCGATGACGTATCTATTACCGTATAGTCTTTCCAATTATCTGCAATCCACATACGCTTTACCTCTGATTAAAATACTTTCCAATAGCCGAGCCTGCACACTGGGAGTGGCAGATGGCGATCGCCACGGCGTCGGCGGTGTCGTCGGGCTTCGGCGGCTTCTTAAGCTTCAGAATGGAGGTGACCATTGCGATAACCTGTCTCTTCTCTGCCTTGCCGTAGCCCACAACGGCCTGCTTTACCTGCAGGGGTGTATACTCGCTTATTCTAAGCCCCTTTTGATGGGCGGTGCAAAGGATGACTCCCCTTGCCTCGGCAACGGTAATGCCCGTCGTAATATTCGTATTGAAGAACAGCTCCTCTATAGCCATCTCGGTAGGCGAATACTTATCAATAACCGTCTCAAGATCCTCTTTTATCATAAGCAGGCGTGATTCAACCGGTGTATGTGCGGGAGTGGTGATAGCACCGAACGCAACGGGATGCAGCTGTCCCCTCTCGCTTTCGAGAACCGCCCATCCGACTATGGCAAGTCCCGGATCGATACCAAGTATTCTCATAGAAAAGCCTCCCTTCAGCCAAATGGCCATAAATTTCCATATTAATGTATTATACCACAGATTTTTATGATAGTCAATTGAAAATAATAAAAAGATTGTTAAAAAACAAAAAAAGCCCCCCAGGGAGCTTTTTTGTGGATCGGATGAAGCGGAGTTGAGCTATTCCAGCGTAACAACTCCGTTAATATCCTTCACGTCATCCTTACGAACGCTGAAGGCGAAGGAGGTGAATTGCATTGCGTCGTCTCCTATATAAGGAACGTCAGTCCTTACGACGACGTAAGCCTTATCCCCCGAAAGATAAAGACCGTCTACCGTAAGCCTGACAGAGCCCGAGCTGCGAACGATAACCTTCGTGACGATAAGAGCGTTTTCTTCAAAAAATGCCTCGTCATAAAGATGCTTCTGAGCTGCGATATGCTCCTTACGATAGTCATCGGCGTCGAATATCAGAGCATCAAGATAGGTATCGTATTCAGCCTTGGTCTTGAAAATAAAGCCGATTTCACTATCCGTATAGGTCGGGCATATTGCCTCCTCATACTCCAACGGTATTATAGGATCGGCGGCATAATAACCGAGAATCGGCATATAGCTCTCCGACCATTCGGACTCATAATCAATATAAAGGTTAGTGATCAGCGGCTCGCTATCGCATATTTCGGCAAGCCTTGAGTACGTATACTCGGTGAAGGAATCTCTGTTAAAAATGATACTTATCATTTTTATTGCATTAAGCGGAGAGACGCTTGCATCTCCAAAAAGCTCGGTCATACCGTGCTTCTCAATCAATGCTTCTGCAGAGGCATCGCGATCAAGTATAAGAGTACAGCTTACCTGCTTTACCTTGTTAAAATAGTAGAGATAAAAAGGATTCTCCTCGCAAAGTCGGTCTATCCTCTCCCGCTCGGAATTCTCGTGATCTATAAGGACGGATGCGAGCCCCGTCGTATCATATACTGCTCCGCACACATCGCAGATATGGTCTCCGTCCCAATCCAAATGCTCGCTGAGGGTATCAATATCGCACTCCCCGAGATCGCAAACGGCATCACGCCAATGATATACACCGTCGTACTGCCACTCACCGAAGGTGTGTACGCACCCCTCGTTTTCCTCGGGAAGAAGGTATCTGCCGCTAAGCGGATACTCGGAGTTATAGCATAGCTTGACCGTGGTATTGTATCTGAATACGTCCCTGCCGTCCTCGACCGTAGTTGCCGAGGGAGAGAGCGAGGAGATCATTAAAATGGAGAATCTAAGGCTACCATCTGCAGTCTCGCCGTCCGAGAAGACGAACCTGTATGCACCGTCAACGTAGAAATCCTCAAGATCTGTGGCAGGCTTTAAATAATAGCTTGTAAAGGCACCCGAAAGCGAGCTGCTGACCTCTCCCCTCGTACCGAGATGCTTGAAATCCTTGGAGATCAGATATTCGTAAATACCGTTAACGTACGAGCTATATTCGTCCTCGCCGAAATATACGTAGAGCTCATTGCTTCCGTGCTTAAGATAATTCTGCTCTATCTCGGGAAGATCCGAAACAAGACAGCGTGACAGCAGCTCCTCGGAGAACCAATCGTTCTGCTTATATCCGCAGGATGTGAAGCAGACGAGTATCAGAATCAAGGCCAACAGGCATAATGACAGCTTCTTCATTTCTCGCCTCCCGTAATACAGGAGCTATACGCCCAGGATCTCTCGCCGAATACTATTTCATAGAGCTTGCCGTCAATTTCAAAAACGGTGGGCGTCAGAAGATTGATTCTGCCGTGAGAGGTGTCTAAATAATACTCTGCCACGGCATCGATGGGCTCGCCCTCGTAGGGGACGAATTCAACATAGGTCAGATCGTCATATCTTTCGGAAAAGCTGTCGTCAGAGTACTTTTTGATATAAATATTTTTCGGCTCGCGTCTAAAGGAGTAGGTTACGTAATCGGGATCCTCAATAATAGGTAAAACATAATCGGGATCCTCAAATCTGAAGGGCTGAGCGTAAGAGGTTAAATTATAAAAGTAGCTGAAGAAGCCGTTATCAAACTCCAGATCTCCAACCTGATCGCCCATATAAGGATTATCCTTGCAGAAGAAAGTATAAGTCAAAAAGATATCAGTTTCGCCTACGTCAGAATGATCGACCTTTACCAAGGGTTGATTTGTAATAGCCTTGATCTTCTCAATATCCTCTTGCTTTTCGGAATATCTTTTTTCAATAAAGGATGCTTCGTCGGAATAATTATTGACTGTCAAAGCTACACCGTTAACGGGTACTCCGCCAATGCCCTCTTCCAAATTCTTCACCCAATAAAGCAGCTCGTCAAAGGTATAATTCTCCCTGCCCCAGAATGGATCTGACGTGATATGTACGGTCACGTCCTCGTTGGGCATAGTGAATCTGTATACCCAATGATCCGAGCCGTCCTGCTCCTGCCGTACCTCATTGCCGCCCACGAATACGTAAAGGCCGCCATCAAAGATCTTATGCGTCCTGATCACCACCTCGCTGCCCGCCCTATAGAATGGCAGAATGATTCCTTCGATCTCATCGGTAGCACCCGTCAGGGTTACGGAATGAATATCGTCAAGCACACCGCAGCCCGAAAGCAAGGCAGAAATAATACAAACAAGCAAAATGAGAGAAACCGATTTTTTCATAAATACCTCCTATTTTTTTCGTTCATATATATAGACACCTTTTTTTACCCTTTGGTTTCAGGTAATTCAAAATTTCTTTATATTTTTATTTTATCATAGGTATATGGGCGTGTCAAGGTGGCGTTTATTAATTATTATTAAACAAGTCTTTTAATATTTTATTAATTTTATTAAATCTATGGACTTTTTCAAAAAACTGTGTTATAATATACTGATTATATATGTCCTGATTAAAGAAAGGTTCCAAAAATGTCAGAAAAAGTAGATATATTTGAAGAAGTAACTCTGCCGCTGATCCCGCTGCGTGGCGTAGTCGGATTTCCTGCGGTACAGTTAAATATAGAGATCGTAAGACCTGTTTCGCTCAAGGCCTTTACCGCGGCGGCAACGCTGTACGAGGCGAAGGTGCTGCTTGTTGCACAGAAGGATATTTCGACAGACGAGCCCACCCCCGACGACCTTTACAATATGGGCGTGGTTGCGGAAATAAAGCACGTCGTAAAGAACTCACACGGCAATCTGTCGGTGGTGTTCGAGGGTATATCAAGAGCGAAGATCGGCCCCGTTCACGAGGAGAACGGATATTTTATGGCGGCGGCTATTGCCAAGAAGGAAAGTCGGGGGCCAAGCGGGCTTAGG
>JAZNWM010000187.1:0-3092 GCA_045593345.1 Eubacteriales bacterium | reverse complement strand
AGCTCTATCCTCCCCGCGAGATCGGGCTCACCGCCGCAAAGCAGGCGATAACAAATCTTACCGCCGACTACTGCCCGGCCGGAAAGATGACGGTTGCCATCGAAAACGGTTTCGGCGGAGTTATCTTCCACGAGGCTTGCGGACATTCGCTTGAGGCAACCTCGGTTGGAATCGGCACCTCGCAGATGTGCGGAAAGCTCGGGCAGAAGATCGCAAACGAGAAGGTCACAGCTATCGATGACGGAACGATCGCAGGCGCTTGGGGATCGACCAACATCGATGACGAGGGCAATCCCACTCAGAGAAACGTTCTCATCGAGAACGGCATTCTCAAGAGCTATATGGTAGACCGTCTCGGCTCGCGCCGTATGGGCATGCCGATGACCGGTAACTCCCGCCGCGAGAGCTATCTCTATGAGGCAACCTCGAGAATGACTAATACCTATATTGACAACGGCCCCGACAAGAACGAAGATATCATAGCTTCGATCGAATACGGACTTTATGCAAAATCTATGGGCGGAGGTTCTGTAAACCCGCTCACCGGAGCCTTCAACTTCGCCGTCAGCGAAGGATATATGGTCAGAAACGGTAAGATCTGTGAGCCCGTTCGCGGAGCATCTCTCATAGGAACAGGATCGCAGATCCTTATGGATATCGATATGGTCGGCCAGAATCTTGCAACAGGCCAGGGTATGTGCGGCAGCTCGTCGGGCAGCGTTCCTACCGACGTAGGTCAGCCCCTCATCCGTGTATCCAAGATCACCGTAGGAGGTAGATAAGATGAATTACGAATTACTTAAAGCAGCAATAGAAAACGAAGCAAGGGCACAGGGCGTTTGCGAGTACGAAATATACTATATGTCCAACGAGGAGCTTTCGGTTGATACTCTTAATAAACAGCCTAACTCCTTCTCCTCCGGCAACAGTGGCGGAATCTGCCTCCGCGTTCTCCACGACGGTAAGATCGGATATGCATCCAGCGAGCTTATGGAAGAGGAGGAGATGAAGTCCCTCGTCCTTCGTGCGAAGGCTAATGCCGAGGCTACCGAGAAGCCCGATACCGTAGGTATCTTCAAGGGCTCGGAGTCCTATGCCAAGCTTGAGAATACGGATTTCGCTCCCAAGGGTGCAGGCGAGCTTAAGAAGCTTACCGAGCAGCTTGCAGAGGAGATATACGCGGCAGACGGCAGGGTTACCGGCGGTACCGCCACCTACGGCATCACCGCAGGCTTTGTCGTTCGCCTTTCCAATTCCCACGGCCTTAATCTTGAGACAGGCTGCGGCATCAACGCTCTTCAGCTTGGGGCGGTAGTATGTGACGAGGGCAAGTACGAGAGTGCCTATGATATTGCCGAGCTTCGCGGTGACGTGGATCTTAAGGCTCTTGCATCTAAAGTAGTAAATGATGCACTTCTCAAGGCTCACGCAACCACAATCGAGTCGGGTAAGTACAGCATCGTCCTCAGCCCGAAGCAGATGCGTACCGTTCTTTCTGTATATTCCTCCGCCTTCTCGGCAAAGATGGCACAGATGGGTATGTCGCTCCTCGCAGGTAAGGAGGGTGAGAAAATCGCCTCCGATATCGTCAACATTACCGACGATCCTATGAGAGAGGGAGTTTCTATTCAGACCAACTTTGACGCCGAGGGTGTTGCCGCATACCGCAAGTCCGTGGTTGAGGGCGGCGTGCTTAAGACTCTCCTTCATAACAGGGAGACCGCGAAGGCGGCAGGTGTCGAGAGCACGGGTAATGCGAGCAAGGGCAGCTACTCCTCTCCCGTTGCCATCAGCCCCTATGCCTTCTGCCTTGAGGCAGGCGAGTACAGCGAGGATCAGCTTCTTGCTATGGCAGACGGCGGTATTTATATCACCGAGCTTAAGGGACTTCACGCGGGTGCTAACCCCGTTACAGGAGACTTCTCGCTTGAGTCTGCGGGCTTCAGAATCGTTGACGGTAAGAAGGCAGAGGCTGTCAAGTCCTTTACCATCGCAGGCAACTTCTTTGAGCTTCTTAAGTCCATCGAGGCACTTTCGGATAAGGTTGAGGTTGCCGTTACAGGCGGCTTTACCACCTTTGGTGCACCTGCCGTTCTTATCCACAACGTGAGCGTTGCGGGAAAATAAAAATATTGTTTAAAATTTAACAAAGAATATTGACATTGGCTTTTTTCTGTGTTAATATATATACCGTGTAAAATATTTTAAGGAGAAATAAAATGGCAACTTACAACAAGAAAAACATTGAAGATGTTGAAGTAGCTGGCAAAACCGTGCTGGTTCGCTGTGATTTCAACGTTCCTATGAAGGATGGCGTTATCACCTCTGATAAGAGAATCGTCAGTGCACTTCCCACTATTCAGTATCTTCTCGGCAAGGGTGCGAAGGTAATTCTTTGCTCCCATATGGGTAAGCCCCACGCAATTCTTTCCGAGGGCTTCGGTCTTACTAAGAAGGAGAAGAAGGCTGTAGAGGCTCTTCCCGAGGATCAGAGAGCAGCCGCTACCGAGGAGTATCTCGCTAAGGCACTCGTTTCGGATAAGAAGAAGCTTACTCTTAAGCCCGTATGCGTAAGACTTAACGAGCTTCTCGGTGAGGGCACCGTCACCTTCGCAGAGGACATCGTTGGTCCCGATGCAAAGGCTAAGGTTGCTGCTCTTGAATGTGGCAAGGCTGTACTTCTTGAGAACACCCGTTTCGACGCTCGTGAAACCAAGAACGGCGCTGATCTTGCAAAGGAGCTTGCTTCCTATGCAGACGTATTCGTAAACGACGCGTTCGGCGCGGCTCACAGAGCTCACGCTTCTACTGCAGGTGTTGCAGATTACATTCCCGCAGTTTGCGGATACCTTATTCAGAAGGAAATTTCCGTTATGGGTAAGGCTCTCTCCAACCCCGAGCGTCCCTTCGTTGCTATCCTCGGCGGCGCTAAGGTTGCTGACAAGCTCAACGTTATTGACAACCTTCTTTCCAAGGTTGATACCCTTATCATCGGCGGCGGTATGGCTTACACCTTCGCAGCTGCAAAGGGACTCGGCGTTGGTAACTCTCTTCTCGACGAGACCAAGCTTGATTACTGCCGTGAGATGATG
>JAZNWM010000186.1:0-1914 GCA_045593345.1 Eubacteriales bacterium | reverse complement strand
AATACATCGCTAGAATTACAAAAGGGTGGGACATCAAATCCCACCCTGATTTAATTTTACGGTTGAGTGAATTAATTTTGCTCAATAAATTGGAACTTGTTTATTCTATATAAGGATTTTGATTGATTCCTTCAAATATATTTTTGGCAAAAACAAAACCTCTGTTTTAATACCCATAGCACTCCCAGCCGAGAGTGGTATGGGTGTTCCTGTGACGCGGTTTTCTCTAGCAACATATATTAAAAAAGATGCAGCACGGTGACTGCATCTTTTTGTTGTTTTGCATGAGGTATTGGTATATAGGCGTTAAATTCTGGTGTCCCACATACCGCAGAAGGAGTCGATGGGATCGCTGCCGCGGAAATCGCCGCTGAGCAGGGCGTCAACAAGGGCGTCCATCGTGTGATCGGCAGAGTCGTAGGCGTTGATATAGGTGCGAAGCATCGGGCAATCTGCCAGCATCGTGGGCTTGTTTACGCTGATGCCCACAACGTCGATCTCGTGAACGTACCAGGGAATCTCGCCGCCGCCCTTGGACAGACCGAAGGAGGGATGCCCGTTCATAACGTCGAACAGCGAGATAACGAGATCCTGTCCGCTGACAAAGTCTGCGATAGCGTGCTTGCCTGCGAAGTAAAGGTTAAGGCTGGGCTTCTCGCCTCTCGCCATCATTGCCTTCATCTTGTCAATGGGGCTCTCATAGATAGCAACCTCAAAGCCCTTTGCCTCAAGACGCTCCTTGAGCTTCTCGGCGGGAGTCTTTCTCTGCATACCGCCGCCCATCGCCATAGCGGCGAGAGCCATAAGGGGATTATCCTCGCCCTTGATAGGCACGATGAGGATACGCTTCGTCTTCTCGGGAGAGAGGGGAAGGACGCCCGAGTCAAGACTCTTTACCAGGGTGATAGCATCGCGGCTGATGGCGGGAGCATACTCTTTATACCCGGGATTGTGAAGTATAGTTGACAATTCCTCGCCGGAGGGACATAATTCCTCCTTTGCCTTCTTGTTAAGGCCCATCTTTGCCTTGAGGCCGAGGATACGGGTCAGAGCCTCGTTCATTCTCTCCTCGGAGATGATGCCGCTTCTGTAGGCGTTAAGCATCGTAGCAAAATCCTCCTCGGGATCGTTGAAGAAGAGGAACATATCACAGCCCGCGTTGATAGCAAGGGGAAGCATTTCGCATCTCTTCATTCTGTTAGTCATACCAACCATATGGGAGGCGTCGGTGACAACCATACCGTTGCAGCCAAGCTCGTCGCGCAGCAGGGTGGTCATTATGTCGTAGGAAAGGGTTGCGGGCAGGATTTCCTCGGGACGTATGCCGGGTTTTACGTCATTCATAAGCTTGGGCATAAGTATATGACCGCCCATAATGGCGTCAAGCCCGCCGTCGATCAGCGTCTTGTAAACCTTGCCGTAGGTATTCATCCACTGGTCGTGGCCAAAGTCGTTTACGTTATTGGAGATGTGTGCGTCGCGGTAGTCCTGACCGTTACCGGGGAAGTGCTTTGCGGTAGCCGCCACGCCCTCGGTCTTATGAAGGCCGTCCATATACGCCTTGCCCATTGCGGCAACCCTGTCGGGATCGCTGCCGAAGGAGCGGGAGAGAACCTCCTCACACTCGTGGTTATAGAGAATATCAACGACGGGAGCAAATGCCATATTACAGCCGGTGGCAGCAATGGTCGCACCGGAAACCTTACCCATGGCACGGGCATATTCCAGCTTGCCGGTAGCTCCAACCTTCAGACCGCCGCCAACATGGGCGCCGTCAGGGCATACACCGTCACCACCCTGCTCGGGGATGCAGGCAACACAGGCAGGGATCTTGGAATGCTTCAGGATCGCACGGTTCTGGTTCAGCACCCGCTGTCCGGGCATACCGTTGTAGCGGCAGCCACCCAGAAGGGA
>JAZNWM010000185.1:0-13542 GCA_045593345.1 Eubacteriales bacterium | reverse complement strand
ACGGGAACCTGCAGATTCTCTGCCTTACCGACCAGCTCCTTGGCGGTAGCGGTGGTGATTCGAGAGAACTGCTCGCCGACGATAGACATATAGTCGATCGCACGTCCGTCGTAAAGCTCGATGTACTTGAAGAGCGAGCTGCCGTAGCGTCTTGCTGCATCGGTGCGGTCAAGTCGCTTGCATACCGCAACGTTAAGTCTGCGAACCTCGATGATGTTGGACAGCACACGGAGGTTCTCAACCAGTGCGGTAACGACGCCGTTCTCATCAAAGGCCCTTGCAATGGCACGCTCGGTACCCTTAAGGGCACGCTTGAAGTACTTGACAGCCCTGCGGCTCTTTGTCTCGAAGGCCTCAAGCTCGTCAACCGATACGACCGTATCAGCCGCCTCTCTCAGCGAATCTATCATCACCCTCGCAATAGCAGAGGCTCTGTCAACGATTGCCGACTCGTCCGAGAGGGACGCGGTGTTGGCGACGCCGCCGTGCTTCTCAAGTATCTTCGCCGAGCTTTCAGCATAGGTTGCCTCGTCGGGCTCAATCTCGTGGCGAGGAGTCATTCCGATCTCGCGTACCGTACTGCCGACCGTCTCAACCAGCCTGCGATTGTATGCGAAGATGGGGAAATCAACCTCGTGTCCACTGCCAACGTACTCAACGATAGTATCGGGAATCCTGTCGTAGCTGCCGCCTGTAGCCTTCTCGGTAAGCTCAATTGCCTGGTTGTAGGAACGGATAGCATCCTCAAAGAGTCTTCTCGCCGCTCTTCTCTGTGCAGGCTTGCCCTCGCGATATGCCACACGCATATTCTGATATGCCAGAACCAGCTTTTCTCTCTCAACGGCCATACGGTTGATGATAAGACTGAGTCTGGTTCTTGCGAACGCACTGCTCGCCTTAACCGTCTTGATGCCCGAGAGCTTCTTGCCGTACTTAAGGCCGATGGCAAGGACTCTCTCCTTGTACTCCTCGGTGGTACGGTCTGCGACAGTGGTGCTTGCCTCAAGGCTCTGAAGCTCGCTCTCATATCTCTTGCGAAGGATTCTGTTCTCGGAAATGAGCTTGTTGAGTCTTGCCTTCTCGCGATTGAGCTTCAGCGTACCACGCTTAACCCTTCTTGCAAAGGAGGCGGTACCGCATCTGCCCTTCGGCGGCTTGATGTCACCGATAAGCTCGTCGGCGGTATAAACGGGAGTAATGGGCATTGTGTAAACGCCGTCTGCCCTCTTGCCGCCGTCCTCAGCCTGAACGTAGCTCTCCGCATAGGAGAGCGAGGGAACAACCGCAAGCGACTTACCCGATGCGATGTTCTCAGGCAGGAGCGTAGACATTCTCGTCAGCTGCTCTCCCGTAAGAGATGCATAGCTGATAACAAGCTCGTTATACCTGTCTATTTCGTAGTGGAGTGCAACACGTGCCTCCTTTATGTAATTGTGAGCGTTAACTCTGACAATATTTTCAAGATTATTACACTTGATTGCCAGGATCTTACCGCAAATCTTGATAATCGCAACCAGAAGAACGGGTGCTTCCCTATCATCCCTGTTATCGTCCAGAGCACGCTGTGCAAT
This sequence comes from Eubacteriales bacterium, assembly GCA_045593345.1. Taxonomy (GTDB): domain Bacteria; phylum Bacillota; class Clostridia; order Oscillospirales; family CAG-272; genus UBA1740. The sequence goes on along the minus strand of JAZNWM010000185.1, from coordinate 11,971 downwards.
CTTAAGTGCGGACTCGAAGCTCTTAATAGCATTCTTGCTGTGCTTCAGGTAGGCCTTAAGCTTCATCTCGCTCTTGGTGAGTCTTGCACCCTCGGCGATAATCGCATCCACGAGCTCGTCGTGAATAATCAGGTCATCGGGATCAACGTCGTCATCAGGATCGTCAAAATCAGGATCGTCGCCGGCGTCACCGCCGTCCGTACCGTCAGAGCCTCCGTCGCCGGAGTCACCGTCAGCGTCACCACCCTCGGTCTCTGCCTCAGCCTCGGTCTCCTCCTCTGCCGCATCGGCATCCGGCTTGACAGCCTCTGCCGTTTCAGGCTCGGATTCAACAGGCTCGTCAGCCTCTGCAACAGGCTCCGCGGGAGCTTCCTCTGCGGGTGCTTCCTCGGCGAGAGCATCTTCAGCGAGTGCTTCCTCTGCAGGAGCTTCCTCGGCGAGAGCATCTTCAGCGGGAGCTTCCTCGGCGGGAGCTTCCTCTGCGGGTGCTTCCTCGACGGGCTCGGCCTCCTCGGTCTCTGCAGCCTCTCGGTCAGAGTCAAGGTCAACCGTCTCGTAGCCAAGATCGTCGTAGTCGGTAGGCTCGTAATCATCCGGGTCAACTATGTACAGTCCGTCGGATTCGCCCTCCTCTGTAGTCTCCTCTGCGAGTTCCTCCTCTGCGGGAGCTTCCTCAACGGGAGCATCTTCAGCGGGTGCTTCCTCGACGGGAGCATCTTCCGAAGCCTCCGAAGCGATTTCCTCTGCTACGGTCTCCTCGGCTACGGCTTCTTCAGCCACCTCGGGAGCTACCTCCTCTACAGAATTGACGTCCGTAATTTCGCTTTCAAGATTCTTGGGATCCTCTATTGGCATATTTTTTTCCTTGTCAGCCATCAATTCCCCCCCTTTTCTCGTTTTTGCTGTAATGGTCGAACAAAAAGTTCAATATATCTCTTCGTAAAATAATCCCAACGAAGCAGCCACGGTCATCAACCACGGGAACAAAGTTATGCTCCCTTACCCTCTCAATGAGCTCTTCCATCGAGGAGCTGTGGTATACCGGCGGAGTGTATACCCCGTCAAGTATTTCGGTGACCTTATCCCGCTCGGCAGATCTGGTATCAAATCTACCGCCGTCGAGAAAATACGATAAAATATCATCGTTTCGCAGCGTTCCAACGTACTTACCCTCGCCGTCGATGACGGGAATGGCAACGTATCTGTGGAAACGCATCTTCTCAAGTGCCTGACGCACGGTGCTGTCCACCGTAACGTATTCAACCAGGCTTTTCGGTACGACAAATCTCATTATATTCATCACTTCTCACCCCACCGCATTCCAATCATTGCCGCACCGATGGCGGTGGAGAATCTCGCACGCTCGGGAATCAGGAAATTAAGTCCCCGCCCGACCTCGAGATTGTTAAATTCATCAAACTTACGCCTGCAGTGTGCAAGCCTTGTCACGTTGCCCGTAAGAATTATGTCCTTCGCCCCAACCGAGCGTGCCGCGAATATAGAAACCATACCCACCGTCTCAAAGACCAGATTCATAATTCCGAGAGCAATATCGTCCTTGTCGGCAAGATCCGAGAGCATACCGAAGTTTGCCGCCGTAAGATCTCCCTCAAGCTGTGTCAGCGAGCTGCTCGCCGTCATATCCTTAATGCGAAGGTCTATGTTGTCAAGGCTGCCACGCTCTGCCATTTTCTCAATGTGACTGATGGACTCGGCGTTAAGCAAAAGCTTCGAAAGTCCAATCAGCGTTCCTCCGCCCACGCCGGTACCGCCAAGGTATTTCATCGTACCGTCGGCTCTCGCGTGGACCATTGCTGTTCCCGTTCCCATACTGACGACCAGAGCCTCGGAAAGACCCGAAAGATAGGTTCCTCCCCTGCCGATGCTGTCAAACTCATTGACACGCTGGCACTTAAGACCGTAAAGGCTGTTCTTGACGTGGGAGGCACCCACGCCGGTCATCATAACCTTGGAAATATCGGATATTCCCAGGTTGTTCTCATCGGTAAACTTACCGAAGGCACCGTAGGTTGCGGTGACGGGATCGTTAGCCTTGATAATCTGGGGCTCTATAAGCTCCCATTCCTTGCCCTTTGACGAAAATCCAACGATCTTCGTGCTGCTGCCGCCAATATCTATTCCGATAATAACGCTCATAGGCAAGGCTCCGTCCCGCCCGATAAAAATCGGACTGTATTATTGCAGGCATACGCCAGCGGTCATTATCCGCGAATCCAACAAAAGCATCGGTGACGTCCCCCTCATCCCCTCAAGCATAATTATATAAATACGCGTATAATAATAATTTTGCATCGCTATTATAACACACCCTCATATATTTTTCAATAGAAAATTTAATAATTTTTAATTTTTGTGAAAATATTTGTAACATTTCACAAAAAAACCTTCCTCTTTCTCGTCAAAAGGACGAAATTTAATGTTGAAATGAGCGTTGGGACGTGGTATAATGCTTACAGAAGAACTAAACGAAAGCAAAAAAACGCAAAAGGAGATATTTATGAAGGTATTACTGATTAACGGAAGCCCCCACGGAAGGGGCACCACCTTCGCCGCATTAAGCGAGGTGGCCCGTACCCTGAACGCCGAGGGGGTAGACACCGAGATTGTGCAGGTAGGACATCTTGCCCTGCACGGATGTATGGGCTGCGGCTATTGCTTTACAAACGGAAAATGCGTCAACGACGACACGGTAAACGAGGTGGCAAAGAAATTTGAGGAGGCAGACGGCATCATTGTAGGCTCACCCGTCCACTATGCATCCCCGACGGGAGCGGTCATCAGCTTTCTCGACAGACTCTTCTACAGTACACGCTTCGATAAAAAATGGAAGGTGGGTGCAGCTGTCGTCTGTGCCAGAAGGGGCGGCTGTACAGCAGCCTTTGACGTGCTGAACAAGTATTTCACAATATCGGGAATGCCCGTGGTAAGCTCCACCTACTGGAACCAGGTACACGGTGCAAGCAGCAAGGACGCAGCTCTCGACGAGGAGGGTATGCAGACTATGAGAAACCTGGCAAGAAACACCGCCTTTCTGATAAGGAGCATTGCACTTGGCAAGGCGGAGCACGGTGCTCCTGCCTGCGAGAAGGTATACAGGACCAATTTTATCGGTAAAAAGGGTTGATCGCCCTTCATATTCGCGTAAACTTATATTTACAAAAAGAGATATTTTAAAGTGAGGAATTCCTTGCTTTTCAAGGATTTTCAAGGCTTTTCGGGTTAGATGGCACAATCAGACTCCGATGCTATACGTCGAGCGGAAAAGGTCTCGTTTTGCACTTTTCTACAATATTTAATATACGCGTGCGTGCACGCACGCCTAATATAAGGCAAAAAAGCGGTCGGGGAGTATTTTCCCCGACCGTTCCTATTTGATGTAAACAATTGTTTGCAAATATTTGTTTACATTGATTTTTTGAGTTTTTTCGTCCCTTTACGCCCCGATTGAGTAGAGAATTATACCCAATACAGCCGATATAGCAATCACAAGTATAGGCGAGAGCTTCTTACCCCTCACCCTCTTATATATCAGTGAGGAGACGAGTACCACGGCGAAGATGGCAATGCCACGAATATCTGCCGACGGTGTATAGTCCGTTATATGCTTAAAATCAAAGAGCGTGCTGAGAAGGAGGGATATTCCCGTTCCGAGAATAAGTGCAACCACGCAGGGACGGACTCCGGAAAGGAAGGCCTGCACGCCCTTATACTTCAGAAAGTTCTTCATCACCGCACTGATGAGCAGAATGATAATAAACGAGGGCAGGACTACGCCAAGTGTAGCCGCCGCCGAGCCAAGTATGCCTGCCTGGGTTGAACCTACGAAGGTAGCCATATTAACTGCAATCGGACCGGGCGTGGACTCGGACACCGCGATCATATTAAGCAGCTCGGCCTCGGTAAGCCAGCCGTTGGCAAGCGTCTTCTCCATAACCAGCGAGATCATAGCATATCCGCCGCCAAAGGTAAAGAGACCGATCTCAAAGAAGGTAGCAAAGAGCTTAAGCAGTATCATTTCTCTCCCTCCCCTCTCTTACTCGTAATACGGCGTGCCGCCCATACCGACAGACCTACCGCACCCGAGATAAGTATAAAGAGTATAGCCGAGAAATCCACCGCCAGAGCCGACAGCACCAGCATAAGCGAAAGCACACCGACGCAGATGGATACGGACATTGCATCCTTTTTCATCGAGCGAAGCATCTTAACGCCCGCCGACAAAATGAGATATACCACGCCCGCCTGAATACCGCGGAAGGCGTAGGACACAAGCTCAAAGGTCAGGAAGGCATCGAGAAACAGCGAGATCACGTATATTATTATAAACGAAGGCATCACGACACCCAGGGTTGCCGCCGCCGAGCCGAGCACACCGCCCTGCTTATAGCCCACGTAGGTGGCACAGTTTATGGCAATCGGGCCGGGGGTGGATTCGGCAATAGCCACCATATCAAGATATTCATCCTTCTCAAGCCAGCCCTTCTTCTCCACAAGCTCGCTCTCCAGCAGGGCAAGCATAGCGTAGCCGCCGCCGAAGGTGAACAGACCAATTTTAAACAGCGTGGAAAACAGCGTCCACAAAAGCTTTGTCTTCTTCATAATTATTTCCTTATTATTTATTTACGCCCCCTATTGTAGCACAAAAAAAGCGTTTTGGCAAGGGATAGTTTGAAATTGTGTTGTTTTTAAAAAAAAGAGGCTGACTCAAATACAAATTTGAGTCAGCCTCTCTGCGTGGGGATACTCAGGTTTCAAGCTCTACAGTTATTGTTACCGAGCCACTGTCCGCCCTACAATTTTCTACAATAATCGACCTGACGAGAGAAAGTGCCTCGTTTACAGCCGACCTGCACCAGTAATCGCCTTTGTCAAGTCTGCTTCGCACGCTGACCTCCACGTCGTAGTAGCCCGCTCTTACCGAAACAGAAACATCGGAGTCGTTGTACCTCTGGTAATTTGAGAAAATGCCCTTGATTTTTCCTATCTCGTGAGACGAGAACATCATATTATCGGGTCCGTTGCGACTGCCTCTGCACTCTTTGTAGCTCAATGTGATAAATTCTCTGTAATACATCTCTCTCCTCCTTAATGTCCTGCAGACCGTCCGAAAAGGCCGTGCGGTTTATTTAAGTATATCAAATACATTGTGTTATGTCAAGTAATATGATAAAAACAAAAGCACAGGAGGTGTCGCTATAAAAATAAAAACCGACCACAAGGTCGGTTTTTTTGGCAGCGGAACTAGGATTCGAACCCAGACATACAGAGTCAGAGTCTGCTGTGCTACCTTTACACAATTCCGCTATCGCTTTGACGCTTGTACATTTTAGCATAAAGAAAATCATTTGTCAATAGTTTTTTTAATTTTTTCTATCTTTTTTGAATGTTTTTTGTTTTGTTGTTGATTTTTTGGCAAAATTATGCTATGCTATATATCACCATAAAGAAATTCCGACACTGGAGGCATATATGAATTTACAGGAATCGGGGCAGATGTACCTTGAAACTATACTTATTCTCACGAATGAAAGGGCGAACGTACGCTCTATCGACGTTTGCGAGCATATGGGCTTCTCCAAGCCAAGCGTCAGCCGTGCCATCGGTCTGCTGAAGAGCGGAGGCTATATTACGGTGGATAAGGACGGCTTTATCACCCTTACGCCTACGGGACGGGAGCTGGCACAGAAGATATACGACAGGCACAAGGTGCTTACCGAATTCCTCATCTCCCTCGGAGTGGACGGCGAGGTAGCCTCGCAGGATGCCTGCAAGATCGAGCATCACATCAGCGACGAGTCATTCGATGCAATAAAGCGTGCAATACAAAATTAAATATTTTTGATGAAAAAGCAGATATTTTGTAAATATGAGTTTACATTTATCTGCTTTTTCTTTGCTTTATCGCCAAAAAATCCCGTTTTTTAAAAATCAATATTTTTATATTTTGACAAAATCACATCCTTGCGGCTTCGTGAATTTTCGGTTAAAATATTTTAAAATCTCTTTACAAACGGTATAGCATTTGATATAATATAAAGGTATTTAATAATCTTTCATCCACAAAGGAGAAAAACACTATGAGTCGTATGATAGGCACCGTATCAAGAGGCGTAAGAGCCCCCATAATCAGAAGCGGCGACAACCTTGCCGAGATCGTGACCGCATCGGTTCTCGAGGCGGCGGCAAGCGAGGGCTACGAGATACGCAACAGAGATATTATCGCTATGACCGAGGCTATCGTTGCGAGAGCACAGGGAAACTATGCCACCGTTGACGATATCGCGGCAGACGTACGTGCAAAATTCGGCGGCGAAACCGTTGGCGTTATCTTCCCCATCCTCAGCCGCAACCGCTTTGCCATCTGTCTTAAGGGCATCGCAAGAGGCGTGAAGAAGGTCGTGCTTATGCTCTCTTATCCCTCCGACGAGGTTGGAAATCATCTTGTCAGCCTTGACAGACTTGACGAGGCGGGCGTTGATCCCTATCGCGACGTGCTTGATCTTAATAAATACCGTCAGCTTTTCGGATATGAGAAGCACCGCTTTACCGGTGTGGACTACGTTGAATATTACGAGAGCCTTATCCGCGGCGAGGGTGCAGAGTGCGAGATAATCTTCGCAAACAACCCGAAGGCCATCCTCGACTATACCAAGAACGTGCTTTACTGCGACATTCACACACGCCACAGAACCGCTAAAATTCTGAAGGCCGGCGGTGGCGAGACGGTGTACGGCCTTGACGAGATCCTTCGTCAGTCGGTGAACGGCTCGGGCTACAACGAGCAGTACGGTCTGCTTGGCTCTAACAAGGCGACCGAGGAGCAGGTAAAGCTCTTCCCACGCGACTGTCAGGCTCTGGTAGAGGAGATCCAGGAGGGGCTTCTTAAGGCTACGGGCAAGCTTTGTGAGGTTATGGTATACGGTGACGGTGCCTTCAAGGATCCCGTCGGAAAGATCTGGGAGCTTGCCGATCCCGTCGTTTCTCCCGCATATACCCCCGGTCTTGAGGGTACACCCAACGAGCTGAAGCTTAAGTACCTCGCAGACAACGACTTTGCCTCCCTCTCGGGTGAGGAGCTGAAGGCGGCCATCAAGGCCGAGATCGAGAAGAAGGATGCAAACCTCGTAGGAAAAATGGCATCCGAGGGCACGACGCCCAGAAGGCTTACCGACCTTATCGGCTCGCTGTGTGACCTTACCAGCGGCTCGGGTGACAAGGGTACGCCCATCGTTCATATTCAGGGATATTTCGACAACTACACCACCGAATAATCGGCGGCACAACAGAATAATCGGCACCGAGCTGATTAAAATAAAAATGGACGGCTCACGCCGTCCATTTTTGCTCATTGCTTAAAAATATACCGATCAGGTTCTCTTCCAGGTCTTGGGATTAAAGAGAATCAGCACAGGCAGAATCTCAAGTCTTCCTATCATCATCGTCAGGGTGAGAATCACCTTCGACAGCCAGCTGAAGCCGGCAAAGGACGAGTATGGGCCGACAGCCTCAAAGCCGGGGCCTATGTTAGAGAGGCATGCTACTGTTGCCGAAAAATTGCTGTAGAAATCGTGCGTTACGGTATACTCACCTGCATCCGACACGATCGTTACCGCCTGACCGTTTATCGGATCGAAGGACAACAGCACCACCACGCCGACAAGCAGGAAGAAGTAGAGCGTAATGAAGGAGAATACGTCGTTGGTGGTACGCTCCTCAAGAAGCTTGCCCTCTATCTTTGACTTAGGCACGTAGCGTGGGTTTATCAGCTTTCTGATATTTACCATCGCACCCTTGAAGGCGATGACGATTCTGGATATTTTAATACCGCCCGCGGTAGAGCCCGCCATCGCACCGGTAAGCATTACTACCAGCAGCACCGTTCTGCCGAGCATCGGCCACAGGTTAAAGTCGGTGGTAGAGAAGCCGGTTGTGGAAATAAGAGACGCCACCTGGAACAGCGAGTGTCTGAAGGCCTCCTCTACGGTATACTCCTGTGGAACACTGCCGAAGCTGCCCATAAGGCTGAGGAACACAAGTCCGACCGCAAATACGAGAAGCAGGCAGTAGCTTCTGAACTCCTCGCTTTTGAATATCTGAACGATCTTACCGATAAGGATAAGATAGTAAAGGCTGAAGTTGATGCCGAATAAAATAAGGAATATGGCCATCACGTACTGGGCGAAGGGAGTAAAGAACTCCATACTGTTAGGAATAAATCCGAAGCCGCCCGTACCCGCACATCCGAAGGAGGCAAGGAGGGCGTTAAACAGCTTGTCGCCGTGATATGCCGACGCCATAGGCTCGCCAAGGGCCTCAACCATAGCGTTGTAGTCGGTAAGGGGGCCGAAATAGAGTATAAGTATCTCGATCGCCGTCATGCCGAGATAGATAAGATATAGGATCCTCGTGGTAACCTTCATCTTAGACACCAGCTTACCAACCTGGGGGCCGGGGCTCTCCGCACGGAGAAGATGCATCGACGAGCCGTCGTTGCTCTCGGGTATGAAGATAAGCACGAATACCAGAATACCCATACCGCCGATCCAATGTGAGAAGCTACGCCAGAAGAGTGTGGAGTGAGACATCGCGGTAATATCGGTTATTATACTGGAGCCGGTGGTGGTAAAGCCCGACATAATCTCAAACCAGGCGTCGATATAGTTCGGAATATCGCGGTTGATGACGAAGGGTATTGCACCGAACAGCGTCATAACCAGCCAGACCATCGCGGTGAGGGCAAAGCCCTCCTTCTGATACAAAATATCCCTCTTTACCTTCGGCAGCTGGAGAAGAACTCCCAGCAGAGCGAGGATAAATATAGGTACTGCGAAGGCGAGAATATTTCTCAATCCTTCCTTGTAAATCATTGCCACGGCAAGAGGCGGAAGCATCAGTATGCTCTCAAGAATCATAATCTTGCCGAGGATCTTTCCAATTTTAATAAAATTCATAGCTAAGCCTTACTCAAAAATATCGGTCAGATCGTCGAAGTTCTTATGGGTGGTGACGACGATAACGTTATCGCCTATCTTGATGGTAGAATTACCGTCGGGAATAACCACCTCGTTATGTCTGATAATGCAGGCAATAAGGCAGTCCTTCTTTATCTTCATCTCGCGAAGAGGCTTGTCGTAGAACTTCTCCTGCTTTCTCTTGGCAAGGAACTCAACCGCTTCAACCTGATCGTTTACAAGACGGTAGAGGGTGAGGACGTTACTGCCACGCTTGTTGGCAATAGCACGGATGTAGCTGATGATTCTGTCCGCCACGATATTCTTCGGCGAGACTATGTTGTTGATACCAAGCTCGTCAAGCATACCGTAAAGGTCGTCGCTCTTGATCTGGGTAATGGTCTTACGTACGTTAAGCTTGTTTGCAAACATCGATACGACCATATTCTCCTCGTCGGTGTTGGTAAGGGCAACGAAGGCATCCATCGCCTCAATTCCCTCCTCAATAAGCAGGTCGTGCTGTGTGCCGTTGCCGTGAATCACCGTAACCTTCGGCAGGCTCTCTGCCAGCTCCTCTGCAACCTGGCGGTTGCCCTCAATAAGCTTGATGCGGTATTTTTTCCTCGACAGCTCGTCACTTAAATAGTATCCGATCTTACTGCCGCCGACAATCATAATGTTGCGGAGGGGGGATCTGACGAGATTTATCTCTGCAAGAAAGTCGCGAAGAGTTTTTGCATCCGAGGTAAGATGTATTCTGTCACCCTCGCGGATGAGGAAGTTACCCGTAGGGATTATGACCTCCTGGCCTCTCTGCACCGCACAGATAAGCACCCTGGTGGACAGGGCTCTGCCGATGGAGATAAGGGTGTGACCGATAAGCGAGCAGCCACGCTCGCAAACTATCTCAACAAGCAGGGCTCGTCCGTTGCCGAAGTGGTCTACCTTGGCAATAGAGGGCAGGTTTATAAGGTTGAATATTTCGGTTGCGGTGTCACGCTCGGGGTTGACGATCATAGAGATGCCAAGCTCGTCCTTCATCGCCATAATCTGCTTGCTGTAATCGGGATTACGAACTCTGGTAATAGTGTTCTTTACACCAAGCTTCTTGGCAACAAGACAGGCAAAAATATTAAGCTCGTCGCTCTCGGTAAGGACGATGGCAAGATCGGCGGACCTTACGTTAGCCTCACGCTGAATGTCCATACAGGCACCGTTGCCCACTACACCCGATACGTCGTATTTCTCTATCAGACTCTCGACCTTTTCCTTATCCTCATCGATAATGGTAAGGTTGTGTCCCTCACCCGACAGGTTCTTAAGTATAGTTTTTCCGATCGTTCCGAGACCGATGATCACTATCTTCATAACAAAAAACTCCGTTCCTTTACGCCACGGCAAATCAAGTCGGCCGCGGCCTTCACGTCTATAATAGCATATTTCCGCCTAAAGCGGAGCAAAGCTTTTATTTCATTATACCATATTTTTTATTTTTTTCAAGTAAAATGAGTAAATATTTAAAACATATCCATTCAGCGAGGTGACTTTATGAAAAATCTATCAGCAAAGGCGACGGGCCCCACCGTCAGACGACGTGTAGCATACCTGCTGTTTATAATAGCCACATTCATCTGGGGCTTTGCCTTCGTGGCACAGAAGGCTGCGACGCTGATCCCTCCCTTCAGCGTAGGGACTATAAGAAGCCTGCTGGCATCGTTATTCCTTTTCGGTCTGATTCCCCTGATGGACAGGCTGACAAAGAATGGCCGCGGAATCGCAGCAGGACGCGGTCTGCTTGATTTCAGCAAGCGTGAGCTTGTCGCAGGTCTTGTGCTGGGTATCATCATTACGGTGGCAACCACCTTCCAGCAGTACGGACTCGGCAGCGGAACCGATACGGGCAAGGCAGCCTTTATCACCGCACTTTACGTAGTATTTGTCCCCATAATGTCAACTATATTTGGCAAAAAGCCCCATCTTACCTCCATAATCAGCATTCCCATCGCAATAGTCGGCTTTTATTTCCTCTGCATCAAGCAAAGCTCGGCTCTTGAGCTGTCGGATGCTCTGGTGCTGGCGTGTGCAATAATCTTCGCCATTCATATAATTTCGGTAGACCGTCTCTCCGAGGGATGCGACGGCGTCAGAATTTCCTTTATCCAGTTTGCCGTAGCCTTTCTGCTGAACGGCATTCTCGCCCTTATTTTTGAAGGTGGCGTGGAGCTCTCCGACGTAATAGCGGTTATGCCCTCGCTCCTCTTCCTCGGCATCTGCTCCAGCGGAATTGCCTACACCCTGCAGATTCTCGGACAGCAGGAGGTTGACCCCACGGTATCCTCGATGATACTGTCGCTGGAGTCGGTGTTCGGAGTTATCGGCGGTGCTATCTTCTTTGGCGAGAGGATGAGCGGACGAGAATATCTCGGCTGCGGCATCGTGTTCTTTGCCGTCATTCTGGCACAGCTCGATCCCGCGTGGGTAAAGAAGCTTCTCACGAAAAAGACGAACACGAACGGCAAAAACGAGTCAAAATAACGAAAAATCCCGCGACGTATAGCCGTTTTTATAACAGCGTATATCAAATTACTTTAACAATCCAAAAAAAGAAGGCGAGAGATAAAATGAGCAATCTTACAGAAAAGCAAATAAGCCGAGAGGAAATATTTCACGGTGTGGCTCTTCACGTAGTGCGGGATCAGATATTGCTGCCCGACGGATCGCATAGCGTCAGGGAGATCAGCCTGCACAACGGTGCGGCGGCGGTCATTCCCATTCTGCCCGACGGTCGCGTGATTATGGAGCGTCAGTTCCGCTACGCCCACGGCAAAGTAATGCTGGAGATACCTGCAGGCAAGCTTGATACCCCCGACGAGCCGCCCCTTGATGGTGCAAAGCGTGAGCTGTGGGAGGAGACAGGTGCGGTTGCAGGCCGCTACACCTATCTTGGCAGCATTGCCCCCTCCCCCGCCCTGATAAACGAGGTCATCCACATCTATATG
>JAZNWM010000184.1:0-1956 GCA_045593345.1 Eubacteriales bacterium | reverse complement strand
CTACGATCCGACTTGGCAAAGCCGTAATTTAGACCGTCGAAGCCAAACGCCTCGTGCAGTCCGACCTGGCATACGCTGATCCAGGCGGCAACTCCGATAAGGAGCATATTGCCGATATTCATTATCTGCATCTTAAGCACGTCCTTGTTGAGACCGTGACCAAGCTCGTGGGCAAACACCGCACATATCTCGTCGGTGGTCATAGCGTTTACGAGATTGTCGTAGAGCACTATGCTCTTCGTTTTGCCAAAGCCGGAGAAATAGGCGTTAAGCTTGGTGGTTCTTCTTGATGCGTCCATAACCTTTATGTCACTTACCTTGTATCCGTGACTGGTAAGCAGATCCATAAGCCTGGTACGAAGCTCGCCATCCTCAAGAGACACGAACTTGTTTCCCACGCGGCTGAGAATGGGGTAAAGGAAGGATATAAGCAGCGAGAATATAAACATCACGATAGCGAGGAGAATTATTATGTAGCTTCCAAGCCAGCTGTGAAGCCCCGCCATAATAAACGAAAGAGCCAGCGAGAGTGCAAGCGAGATAACGGTGCCTCTGATCTGGTCAATTACGAAGGTCTTAAGGGTGGATTTGTTGAAGCCGTATTTTTGCTCTATAACCATCGTGGAGTGGTAGCTGAAAATAGTGCTTACGATCTGGCTGACAAAAGTGTCAAGCAGCACCACCGCAATGATCCTCACGGCGAATACGTCGGGGAAGAGCGATGCAAATGCAGAGAAAAGATTGCAGCCGAACATTATAAGAGTCACAGCCAGCACGACTATTCCGTTAATCAGATCCAGACGTGAATGCTCGGCGTTGTAGCTACGCCATTTTTCGTAGGTCTCCTTGTCGTAAACGTCCTTTACGCTGTCAGGGATGGGGTTTGTTGCCGATTTTCGCTTGAATATGTTCAGTAGGATGGGGAACAGACCGCCAACCAGCACCAGCAGAATTACTAAAAGCTTCATTTTGTTACCTCTATTCTTGATTATTCTTTGCTGTCTTCAGCTTTGTATATTTTTCCTTAGAGTCGTATGCCGCCTCAACGGGATACTTCTCGCCGTTTTTCTTCATTTTCTCTCGGATTATCTCGTCCATATCGAGTCCGCAGCGGTCTGCCATCAGCACGCAGTAGCACAGCACGTCGGCAAGCTCCTCGCGTATCTCCCCGATCCTGTCGGTACAGTCAAGCTCTCCGCCGCTCCATTGGAATATCTCCATAAGCTCTGCCGCCTCCAGATTTATCGAGATGGCAAGATCCTTCGGGTTGTGAAACTGTGCCCAGTTTCTCTCGTCACGAAATCTCTTTATCAGCTCTACGCTTTCCTTAGAAATCATACATTTTCGCCTCTTTATGTTTGTTTTGTTATAAAAACTACGCAAAAATCACCTTTTTGCAAGGCAGTCTGTCGCATCGTCCCGCCCAATTTTCGCAAAATAATCTCCACGCATATAGCCTATTATATCACAACTTTTATTCAAAATCAATCATTACAATAAATATTGTCCGTTGAAGAAAGAAAAGTCTTGTGCCGATGCTTGACCTTATCTTGTATATAGAGTCAAACAAAAAAGAACCCGTCAATGGTTTCAAGCCTGTGGGATACAAGTCCCGTTAGGGGAAACCAAATTCGGATTCATCCGTAGTATATCACAAAAAGCGGATTCTGTCAAGGATAATACCCCCAATTCCCCCAAATTCTCCGAGAGGGACTTGGATGAGAAGCTTGACAAGCTTTTGGAAGAGCTTTTGCCCGACCTTATCCTGTGTATAGAGTCAAAAAAGAACCAATAGATTGCCCTGCCAAACGAAGATTTTTGACTATATTTCCGAGCCGTCGGAGAACCGTAGGTGAGAGTTCGTCCCCCCCTGCCAAAAAGCCGAAGTAAAAACTTCGGCTTTTTGGCAGGGGCGGAAGGTAAGCGAGGAGAAAACAGTTAATAACTGTTTTGTCC
>JAZNWM010000183.1:0-4772 GCA_045593345.1 Eubacteriales bacterium | reverse complement strand
GCTTGGCCTCCGACTTTGCCAATCTATCCACCAGAAGTCAACGCCATCCTCCTCATAGGGATGATGAAGCAGGTCAAAATATGCAGACATAAATTCGCGGTCGGTGACGTCAAAGGAAATTGGCTCCTTCTTTTCGGGATCTCTGCCAAGCCTTTCGCACATCTCATCATACTGATCCTCAAAGAATCGGACACCCTGGGATGGATGAACGTTCAGAGTTATATGGAAGCCCCTGTTGTGAAGCCAGGTAAAAAGCTCCTTATAATCAGGAAAAAGCTCGGTGTTCCAGCTATACCCTGTCCATCCGGGCAGAGCAAGATTATAGAGAGCCTCCTGCGGACAGGTTGGCTTTGCCGCCTTTGCCCCCTCACCGAAGCGGTCGATAACGTCTGTCCAATGCCAATCCATATCAATGGTAGCGACGGTTATGGGAAGGCTCTTATCTATGAATTTCTGCATCAGGGAGCGGTATTCCTCCTGAGTATACGCCCTGTATCTTGACCACCAGTTGCCGAGGGCAAACTTAGGAATAAGAGGCACCTCACCCGTCAGATGAAAGAAATCGTGAAGCTGAGAAAGATAATCGTGTCCGTAGGCAAACCAATACTTATCGGTACATTTCGGACGGGGAGAAATGCTGCCGTCGGAGTTAATAATCAGGCTGTGAGAGTCGTCCATTACCGACGCACCCGAGAGCGAGGTTATACCGCTATCAAGCTTAACGGCACCGTTTGCCATATCGAGAGTGCGGGCGGTTCCCGGGAGAATGCCTTTGGTAAAATCAGTAACAGATTCGTTCGCATCTTCAAGGTAAACCGACATAACCTCTCCGCTCTCCTTACTAACAGAAAAGCAGGCAGCATCGGTTGTGACGGTAATGCTTTTGCCAAGGGTGCCAAGACTGTAATCAATATTACCGAAATCCCTGTTCTGAACGGTCTGTGTGGGAAGGTCGGTAAAGCTGCCCTTCTCTGTTCTCAAAAGGCGTGGAGTTATCAGGCTGATGCGAAGATTGCTTTGCTCGTAAACTATCATACTAATCTCCTATATCGGTCGTAATCATTTCTTAATAAGATTATAACACGCATCTGTGATTTTGTCAATTAAATATACAGGGCAACGAGGATGGTGACAAAAATCGCCCTTTTTCATATACTGTATCAGAGAGGTTGAGACCTCTTATAAAAAGAAGGAGATTTAAAATTGGCAACGTTTTTCAATCAGGCAACGCTTAACCTTAACGGAAGAAGACTTACGTCGAATCAGACCGAGGGCGAGGTGCTACCCGCGTAACCCTTACGAAAACGGCAGTCAGCGGTGATTACGGCCCCGGAGATAATATCGTATATGCGATCACCCTTGTAAATACCGACGGCACGGCGAAAAATGATATTACACTTACCGATAATCTCGGTGTAATTACCCTGCCCGGCGGCAACGAGGTCGCTCCTCTGTCCTATACAGGCGGAAACGTTTTATATTATCAGAACGGTATTCTTCAGCCTACCCCAACCGTTACTGCAGGGCCGCCCCTCGTTATTTCGGGAATTGATATTCCTGCAGGCGGCAACGCCGTAATTCTCTACGAGGTGGAGGCGAACGAATATGCCCCCCCGCGGCGAGAACGCATTTATTAATAACGAGGTGACCGCCGACGGCGAGGGGCTTTGCGACCTGCTTACCGACACCGCAACAATTCCCACGAGAAACGAGGCAACGCTGTCCATCGCGAAGGCGATTTGTCCCGATACCGTTAGCTGCGGTGATGAGATAACCTATACCTTCATCATTCAGAATACCGGCAATACCGCTGTGGTAGCAACCGATAATCTGACGGTTACCGACCTGTTTAATCCCCCGCTGACGAACGTCAGAGTAGCACTTAACGGCACGCCTCTTACCGAGGGGACCGGTTATACCTACGACGAGACGACCGGCGAATTTGCCACCGTCGGAGGTGCTATTCCTCTGCCTGCGGCAGCCTTCACAAGAGATCCCGTAACGGGCGTGGTAAATACCACTCCCGGCGTAGCTATTCTTACGGTAACGGGCACAATTTGATCCAAAACAGGCTTCTGCCTGAAAATATCGCCGCGTTTTGCATTTTGCTTGACGCGGCGATTTTTACTTATTTAGCTTTCGGGCGGCGTTATCTGTGCCGATTTTCTCTTTTGAGGCTGCGAGCCCTCTGTTACGGTGAACCAGAATTCACATCCGTCAGACCCGCCCGACTCAACGCCGATGGTCTCGCCGTGAGCGTCAATTATTGTCTTACAGATATAGAGTCCGAGTCCGACACCGCTCTTATCAAGTCCGCGGCTCTTGTCGGATTTGAAGAATCTGTCGAAGACAAGCTTGGTGTCCTCGTCGGACAGAGTCTCGCCCTGGTTGTATACCGAAACCTTCAGTTTGGTATCGGTGATGCGGTTGATCCTTATTCTGAACTTACCGCCGTCGCGGGCGAATTTTATGGCATTGTGACAGAGATTATATACCACCTGGTAAATAGCATCCTTATCGGCGTGGGCATACATACCGTCAAACTCGGCATCAAACTCAACGTCGAGATGCTTAGCCTCTATCTTTTGCTCAAAGGATATAAGAATAATTCTCGCTACCTCGGCAATATCAAAATCGGTAAAGTTGAACTTACGCTCGCCAGACTCCAGCCTGGAAACGTCAAGAAGCTGGGATACGAGGCGGGAGAGTCTGTGTACCTCGGCAGAAATGATGCCAAGATAATACTCGTGCTTTTCGGGTGGGATTGCTCCCGAATTTATACCGTCGATAAAGCCTGCAATTGTGGTCATCGGCGTGCGGAGATCGTGAGAGACGTTAGCAAGGAAGGAGTTACGCATCTTCTCAAGGCTCTCAAGCGAGTCTGCCATATTATTAAACGCCTTACCAAGCTCGGCGACCTCGTCATTGCTCTTGCTGACGGTGACTCTTGCCGAGAAATCTCCCTTCGCAAATTTTTTCGCCGCGACGGTCATCTTTTTCATGGGCTTCACGATACGGTCGGTTATGAAGTATGCGGCAACGACAGCCGCTATCATTACCCATATAGAGCTGTTGATAACTACACGCCGCGTTATGCTTACGAACTCGTTCTCACGGTTGGTGGAGGTCATAACCATAACGTAGCCCTCGATCTCACCACCACGCTCTATGGCCTTTGCATATACCATATACTTACCGTTAAGAGTACCGCCAACCTCACCGTTGTAGACGTATACCGTCTCGCCCTTCTCATCGGTCTGCTTTTCAAAAAAGGACATATCAAGATTACCGAGGCCGTTTTCAATATCTATAATCGGCTCCTTATTCTCGGTGTCATCCGAATGGGCTGTGGAAAGCAGCATTTTACCGTTGCCATCGGTAATAATAACGTCGTAATCCGAGTTAAAGCTTATCATCGGCTCGATCGAGTCGTAGATATAAAAGACCTCGTCCTCTATTCTCTCGACCTCGCCCTCGCGGATAAGACCGACGATGATCTCGCACTCCTTACCAAGTCTACGCTCGGTATCGCTGAAGGCATAGTTACGCACCATAGCGGTAATTATTCCCGACAGGATAATAAAGCTGAGCAGTATGATGGTTACGAATGCCGTAAGATATTTTGAAAAGGAAGTTCTTAGCATATTTTCCTCCGCTTTAACATTTTATTAATCTATTTTACCATATTTTATCACAGAATGTCAAATAATTTTACATATTTGGATTGACTAAATATTAATTTTGTGTTAAAATGTAAAATGATATAATATGTTTATCAAAAGGAGCAAATAAAATGACAGTTACGAGATTCGCACCAAGCCCTACAGGCTATATGCATATAGGCAACCTCAGGACAGCACTCTATTCCTATCTTATCGGCAAGCACGACGGCGGCAAATTTATTCTTCGTATTGAGGACACCGACCGCGAAAGACTCGTTGAAGGGGCTACCGACGTTATCAAATCAACCCTTAATATGACGGGGCTTCTCTGGGACGAGGGTCCCGACGTTGGCGGTGATCACGGCCCCTACGTTCAGTCCGAGCGTAAGGAAATATATATGGAGTATGCAAAGAAGCTTGTTGAAATGGGTCACGCATACTACTGCTTCTGCACCAAGGAGCGTCTTGAGAAGCTTCACGAGGAGGATGCTGTAGGCGGCTACGACAGACATTGCCGTAATCTCTCTCGTGAGGAGGTAGAGGCAAATCTTGCCGCAGGTATGCCCTTCGTTATCAGGCAGAAGATGCCCACCGAGGGTGTGACCACCTATCACGACGAGGTGTTCGGCGATATTTCTATGAACAACGAGGAGCTGCAGGATCAGATTCTTATGAAGGCTGACGGCTATCCCACCTATAACTTCTGCCACGTTATTGACGACCATCTTATGGGCGTTACTCACGTTGTAAGAGGCTCGGAATATCTTACCTCTACCCCCAAGTACGTTCTTCTCTATGATGCTTTCGGTTGGGAAAGACCTACCTACGTTCATCTTCCTCTTCTTATGGGTAAGGACGCGGAGGGTAATATTTCAAAGCTTTCCAAGCGTCACGGTGCAGTTTCCTTCCAGGATCTTGTTGCTGACGGCTATCTTCCCGAGGCAATTATTAACTACATTTCCCTTCTCGGCTGGTGCCCCAAGGGAGGCGAGCAGGAGTTCTTCACTCTCGACGAGCTTAAGGCAGCCTTCACCATTGACGGTGTTTCCAAGTCACCTTCTGTTTTCGATTTTGAAAAGCTTCTTTGGTTCAACGGTGAATATATCCACA
>JAZNWM010000182.1:0-6718 GCA_045593345.1 Eubacteriales bacterium | reverse complement strand
CATGACGGCAACGCCGTCAATTCATCCTCAAAAATGACGCATAGCGTCACTTCATGGAGCAAAGCTCGAAACTTCACTTTACATCTGTTTGGTATAACATATCGAAAGGAGTTTTTTGATGAATCTGATCTTGATAATATTTTTGATAATTTATATTGTAGGGATAATTGCTATTTCTCTAAGGCTTCACGATATTATAAAGAATCCTGACAAATACGAAGATTTGGAGCTTGAAGCAAGGGTGGCAGACAAGGTGACAAATACCAAGTATTGCAAATTTTTTAAATCCCTTTCTCATCAATATGCCTGTATTTTGTTTATTCCAAGTTGGTTATTATTCGGGTTGTTAAGCTACCTTGCTCTACGCTTGATACATAAGATAATGGCTGGCGAAAGTGAACTTATTATGCTTGGCGGCACCATAGCCGGGCTTGTTCCTGTACTGTTTTTAGGTATAGTTCTTATTTTCATTATCGCCTACTTCATTAAAACTCCTTTTTTCGCTATTGCTATCGATGACGCATGGTGCTTCGGCGGCAGGGCAAAAAACATAAAAGTCGGTTTTATTTGCTTGCTCGTTTCATTCGTTTTATTATTTCCATTTTTCAGCCTTTCCGCAAATTGCTACGTACATTTTGACGACGAGGGAATTAATTCATCTACATATTTCGAGCTTGGAGAAACCTATACCCCATACGAGGATGTGCTTCACGCCAAAGTTTGGATATTACACAAGGAAAACGGCACCCCCGATGCCGTTAAGTATCAAGTTACTTTGCAAAATGGTGTAACGCTTGATATTGCGGGCGTTAACACTAAGGTTACGGACGAAACCCTCAAATTCCATAAACTACTTGAAGAAAATGGAACTTGCGAGATTGAAGTTGAGCCGATCACAGATGAGGATATGGAATATTTAAAGGAGCACGCTTCTCCTGAAAAGTTGGAAATTATCAAATACATTTTTGAAGGATTTCACTAACAAGACGAAATGGTTGCTTTGAGACAAACTTGTTCCACATCTATTTTTCGACCGTTTTGAGACCTTTTGTAATCTTGACACACATCGAGAGTGTCGTTTGTCTCACACGAAAGGAGCGATAATGATGGAAATGCTTTTTGCAATATTACCCGCAATTCTAATTCCTTTAGCAATTTCAATAATCCTTCCTTGGATATATGGGAAATCAAAAAAAGAAGAAAACGAAAATGAGTTTATTACTATAACAAAATATCCTAGAAGGTTTACACTTTGTTCGGTTGTCGCTTTAATCATTACAGTTACACTATTTGTAGTTGGAACTGTATTGATTTGTGTTTTTGAAAAAGATTTTCCAACACATTCGTGGGTTGCATTTATTTTCTCGGCAATATTTATTATTGCAATTCCATTATTGCTCACCCTGCTCGCACTTCGTACATACGAAATCATACGAACCGATGGAATACTCGTCGTTCGTCTGTTTAAGAAAAAACTGGTAAAATATTCCGATATGGCATCGTACCATTATTCGTTCAATCAACTCACTGTTTATGATAACCAACACAAGGTGCTTTTTGTGGTGTATGACAATAGAGTGGGATTGAAATCATTACTAAATCAACTCGATATTAAGGGCATTTTTAGAGAGTAAAATATACCTTTTAGAGTTTCCACCCCCATTTCTCGACCATTTTGAGACCTTTTGGAGTCCCCGCACACGTCGAGAGTGTCGTTTGTCTCGAAAGGAGATTGTATGAAAAATAAAAAAGCCGAACAAAAAATACTATCATTTCGTAACGTTTCTTCTCCTTATGATTTTGCTGCAAGAATCAAAGAAGAAGCAATTAATTCAAATCTGAAAGTTGAGCAAAACGATACGGACTTTATTTTACAACTGAATAGTGATCATGGAGGAAGGATTGTTTACAAAGCAACCGTAACGGCAGATGAAAGTGGTGGCTCTTACATAATCGGAGAAATAGTAAAGATTCCTTGGAACGACAAGCCCAACAAAAAGAAAAGCGTAATAGAAAAGATTTTTTCGATATTTGGTTATATCGCTGTCATTCCTTCCGTGCTGATTTGCTTTTTATGCTACGGCACATATATGTTATTTGTCAGGTTGTTTCGTGGTAAAAATATCGAAGTTACAGATGAAGAAAAGCTTTGCGATTTTATGACCAATAAAATGTGCTGTAGGCAGATGGAATCATAAATCAGGGACAAATGTTACTTTTCCACCTATAAAATATACCTTTTGGAGTTTTCACACCCATTTTTGCCCGGTTTGAGACCTTTTGGAGTTTTTCCCCACCCATGTTGAGAGCGATGTTTGTCTCACACGAAAGAAAACAAAACTCTCATTTACAGCTATTTAGTATAACATATCGAGAAAGGAAGTGATAAAATGGAGCTATATGCAACATATTTGCATTTTTTAGGCAGCACGCCAAAAGATCGGGTTTATGATTATTGCGTGCACGGAAAAGTGATTTTCAAAATTGATGGTTGCAATCTGTCAAACGACGATTCGGATTGGTGTGTAAGTGCTTCTGCATATCGCTTTTTACACTCGTTATTTGAAAATCATTTTCTTGGTGCTGAAGAACAAATGATTCCTTGTTGCGGACACCTTTTAATTCCATCAAAAGATAAAATGAGCGTGACCATCAGCGGCTGTCCAAATGGAATAGATTTTGACATCATACATGAAGATAAGAATATTATCATTCACACACAGGACGGCACTACATATACAGCAACCTTCGAAGATTATAAAGCTTCCGTTCTCTACTATGCAAAGCAGATAGAAGATTTTTATCATCAAAACCCGACAAGACAATTTGAAGACCGATTTGCCCAAGATGGTTTTTCTGCCTTTTGTAACGAATGGTATCGTCTTACAGGCAAGGCCGCCGTTTTAGGAGATTGCATTCCCAAAATACCAACAGTTGTATTTGATGATTACGATTCTTATACAGAAAATGAAATCGCCGGCATTTCTCCAACCGGAATATCGTTAAAGAATATGAAATTCATTAATTTCAGGGAATGTGCATACAACTTTCAACAAGTTCACGGGGGTAAGGGTTCTTGTGTGGCAGAACGAGACATAAGAGGAGCGAACCTGTCGTTTGGATTTTACACAGCCCCGAAAACCACTCATATATTTTTCTTGCCAAAGAGCAAAATTAAGGAGTTTTTCTCAAAGAAAAATACCGTTCAGCGTTTTCACGATTTACAAAAGCAAATAGAATCGTTTGGTTTTACAACGCATGATATGAGTTAATTTGAAATCAGAAAAGCGTGAGTATATCGGCATCGGCATAATTTTTGCTGCTCTGGGAATTGCCATTATTATAATTTTCACCTTGATACATCTGGATGTTATAAGATAACAAATCAGCATATCGCTACAGAAAGGAAAGCTATGCCTTATTATTTTCCCTTTGGACAAGAGCTGCACCAATTAGTGCAGGAGGACAGATCTCCGAAGAAGACCTTCGTGCTCGGAGTATATGCAAGTGCCGTCCACGCAAGGTGGAAATACGGCAACCGGGTGATTTGCCAAGCTCTTGCGGTGGCAAGCGAGCCGCGTATCTTCTGGGACGGTAACGAAGACGAGGCGAGAGAAATCATTGGCAAAATAAAAATCCCGAGCGAGCTTGGATACCTTGAGCCGGCATCAAGACAGCTTAACGGCCCATCGGCAAAGGTTTTAGACGAGGATATTCTTGCCCCGCTGGGCTACACTCGCAAGGATGCGTGGCTATGCGACTGCCTTCCCGAGACGAGAATTAATTCAAGCCAGGCGAGGGTAATTGAGGAGAAATACAATCCGTTAATTGAGAAATACAATCTGAACCCCGTAACCGTGCCTGCTCGTCCATCCCTGTTTTGTGACGAGAGACGAAGCCTCAAAATCACCGAGGAGCTGACAGAATCAAAAGCAGAGCTCCTGGTTCTGCTTGGTGATATTCCCCTTGCTCAGTATCTTAAGCGAGTTTGTTCGGTTCCCTACTCTACCCTCGGCGAATATGTAACCGCATACGGCTATGGCAGGATGACCGAGGTGTGCATAGGCGGAAGAAGCATTCAGGTGCTTCCCCTTGCCCACCCAAGACAGATAGGTGCATTGGGAACACATAGCGAAAGGTGGTTTATGGCTCACAAGGAATGGAAAAACAGGCAGAAATGACGTTTTTTGATACACCGTACGTCTATTTTTATGACGTGGCATAGACTGAGCCATCAGAAAGGGAAAAAACATGAAAAAGAAAAAGACCGCAGGCAAGGTCGGCGAGGCCCTGCTTGAGGGGCTGATCGAAATAGTATTAACCCTCGCCTGCTTCGGCGTCGGGGCGTTGATCTTCGGTCTGCTGGGAATCGATCTTGACTCGGCAGGAATAAGCGATGACGCGATAATACTGATCGGAATTATTGCAATTGCGGTTATCGCCGTAGCCGTATGCTCTATCGTAAAGCTCATCAAGAAAAAAGCAGGAACGAAGAGCTAGGCGAAAAATACTGAAAACAATTATTCAAGTAATTAAGGAGATATTATGTTAGACATTTTTATCAGCTACAGACGCGAGGGCGGCTACGGTATGGCAAGGCTGCTGTACGAGCGTTTTGATGCACTCAATCTTGAGGTATTCTTCGACGTGGAGAAGCTGAAGAGCGGTCATTTTGATACCAAGCTGTACGAAAGCATTGAAGAGGCGGAGAATTTTCTGCTGATGCTTTCTCCGGGGGCGATGGACAGGTGTTGCGAAAGCGAGGACGATTGGGTTCGTCTTGAGGTAGAGCACGCCATCGCAAAGAACAAGAACATTATTCCCGTTATGATGCCCGGATTTACCTGGCCCGAAAATCTCCCCGACAGTATGAAATCCCTGCCCGGCTACAACGACGTTCGCATCGTACACGAATACTTTGAGGCCGCGGTTACCAAGATACTTAATATGCTTGTCGGCGTTGATACCAAAAGGCAAAAGCCCGACCGCCAAGCAGCTCCTTCTGCAGAGAGAACCGAGAATACATACTTCTACTTTGAGGATGAGAAGGAGAAGAAGCGTCTTAAGATCCAGCAGAATCTTATGCGAGAATTTGACGCTGACACCTACAAAAAGGCAGAGGACGAGTACGACGAGCTTTACATCCTTGACGTCGGCTCTAACAACGGCGATTTTATTATGGACAGAATCGGCAGGAGTGACAAGCTCAGATTGCTTATCGGTCTTGAAAACGATGCCGCTACCGTTGATGCAGCTAATCAGAAATACGGCGTTGAGGGCAAGATCGCCTTCTATCAGCAGAACGTAGAGGACGAGAATCTTGGCGAGCGTATCGAGAAAATTCTTGAGGATGTTGGCGTCGAGAAATTTAATCTTATCAACGTCAGTATGGTTATACTGCATCTGAAAAATCGCTACCGTCTTCTCAAGGTGCTTCGCAGCTATCTCGCCAAGGGTGGAATGATAATCATCAAGGATATTGACGACGGACTAAATCTGGCTTATCCTGATGATACAAAGGATTTTGAGCGTATCATTAACATCTGCGTATCCAACGATACCTCGGGCTACCGCCACAGCGGAAGGCAGATATACACCCTGCTGAAGCACGCGGGATACAGCCAGGTGTGTCTTGAGAAAATGGGGCTCTCTACCGTAGGGATGGACTACGACGAGCGAGCAGCTCTGTTCGATACATATTTCTCCTTCATTTTAGAGGATCTTAAAATTATGCGGGAGCGTTATCCCGAAAAGGAAACCGTTCGCGAGGATTACGAATGGTACCGCAAAAATTATGAAGCAATGGAAGAACGCTTCCAGGACGATGCATTCTTCTTTACCCTTGGATTTATAATCTATACGGCGAAGAAGAGGTAGATTTATTAGTAAAGGAGCCTGTAATGGAATTCAGGGCCAAGTTTTTTGACGGGCTATCGGCTCGCGAAGTATATGAAATAGTCAGGGCGAGGCAGGAGATATTCCTGATGGAGCAGAATATCGTTTGCCGCGACTTTGACGGGGTGGATTACGACTCCCTGCACTGCTTTATCTGGCAGGATGACAGAGTGGTCGCATACCTGCGTGCGTTTATGCGGGACGGTGACGTTCACCTGGGCAGATTTCTCACCGTAAGGCACGGCGAGGGGCTTGGCAGACGGCTGATGGAGCTGTCGCTGCCTTTAATCAAGGAGCACTTCGGTGACAGGGTAATTGTGATCCACTCGCAAAAGCACGCCGAGGGTTTCTACCTCAAATTCGGCTTCAGAACAACCTCCGACGTCTTTCTCGAGGAAGGCATCGAGCACGTGGAGATGAAGACGAGCAAGTATTAATTCAATCATCCGAACTGCAAATACACCGAATAATGCAAACAATTATTTACAATATCACATAAAATAGGAGAAAAAACCATGAGCAAGAAGACAACCTGGTACAAGGATATGGTATTCTACCAGATATGGCCTAGGTCATTCAAGGATGGCGACGGCGACGGAATGGGCGACCTGTACGGCGTGTATGAAAAGCTGGACTACAAAAAGTCACTTGGCTGTGACGGTATATGGTTCTCGCCCCTGTATCCCTCGCCCGGAGTGGATTGCGGATACGATATCTCGGACTACCTCAACATTGCCGAGGAGTTCGGCGGTATGGACGCCTTCAAGCGTATGCTTGACGGAGCCCACGAGAGAGGTATGAAGGTTATTATGGACCTTGTTGT
>JAZNWM010000181.1:0-1579 GCA_045593345.1 Eubacteriales bacterium | reverse complement strand
TTCGTCTTGTCGTCCTTGGCGTTACCGCCACGGCAGTAAAAAGGCAAAAAAACGCCCATTTTCCCCGCCGCTCCGAGTTAAGACAACACCGACAAAAAGCCAGTCGCACACTCCTACAGTCTTCGCAGAGTTCGTCCCTCTACGCAAAATCCCACAAACCCCTTGAAAATACTGCACTTCTCACGATTTTTGACCACAATTCTGACGGAGAATAAAGTCAAAATCCGCGGCAAAAATATATTTAAAAACGGACTTGACAAAGACGAGATTTTATGATAAAATATAATCGCACTTTAAATTATCATAAATCGGAGGCAAAAAATGGCTTACATCACACGAGAGCTTGAGCGTAAATTCCTGAAAATGAGCAGTTTTTTCAAGGTTGTGCTTGTGACGGGTGCACGTCAGGTCGGCAAGACCACGATGCTAAAGCACCTCGCGGAGGGCACCGACAGAACCTACGTCACCCTCGACAACCTTCTCGCACGCGAGCTGGCACAGACCGATCCCGTTCTGTTCTTCCAGACCTATAAGCCGCCGATCCTCATCGACGAGGTGCAGAAGGCCCCCGAGCTTTTTGAGCAAATAAAAATTATCTGTGACGAGAGCGACGAGCCCGGACTTATATGGCTCACAGGCTCGCAGCAGTACCGTATGATGGAAAAGGTACGCGAGACTCTCGCGGGCAGAATCGGAATTCTGGAGCTGTTCAGCCTTTCCCAGCGTGAGAAGAGCAAAATTCTCTTTGACGAGCCGATTGATTTCTCGCTGGAATCTCTGCAGGCAAGGCAAAGAAAGCTCCCCAAAAACGATATAATCGCCGTTTACGACCACATCTGGCAGGGCGGAATGCCCCGGGCGATTGACATTGATAGCGAGCTGCGGCAGGAGTATTACAGCTCCTACATTGACACCTATCTGATGCGTGACGTTGCCGAGGCCGGCGGAATCACCGACGCCGTCAAATTCAGAAAATTTCTCTCCTGCTGTGCGGCGTTGGTTGCCGAGCAGGTCAACTACTCCACCCTTGCAGAAGCGGCGGATATTTCCGTCCCCACAGCGAAGGATTGGCTGAAGATCCTTGAAGGACTGCACATCGTTTATCTGCTCCGGCCCTACTCAAACAACGAGCTGAAGCGACTCTCCAAAACGCCGAAGCTGTATTTCTGCGACACAGGGCTTTGTGCCTTCCTCTCAATGTGGCTAACGCCCGAAACGCTGATGAACGGTGCGGCGAGCGGTCATTATTACGAGAATTACGTGGTTATGGAGCTGGTGAAAAGCTACGCCTACTCAAAGTCCAAGGCAAACATTACCTATTTCCGCGACTCCAATGCGAAGGAGATAGACATTTTCGTTGAAGAGAACAACAATATTCATCCGCTGGAGATCAAGAAATCCGCACGCCCCGACAGGCGAGAGGTGAAAAAATTCTCGGTAATAGAAAAGACCTTGCTTTCGCAAGGCCACGGTGGAATTGTCTGTATGTGCGAGGAGCCGATTCCTATCGACGAGAGAAATTGCTATATACCGAGTAATTTGATTTAGAGGTTTTTTCTCGGCTTGGAAAATGGAATCC
>JAZNWM010000180.1:0-7724 GCA_045593345.1 Eubacteriales bacterium | reverse complement strand
TGCCGTCAAGCCTTACGACCCTGGGCAACTCCTCCTTCTCAAAATGCGAACGTATTACCGAGGTCGTTATTCCCGCGGGCGTTACCGTCATCGGCGATTTTGCCTTTGAGAACTGCAGCTCACTCTCCTCGGTTACTATTTGCGGTGACGTCACCTACATCGAGCGTTATGCCTTCAGAAATACCGCCATCAGCGAGATCGACCTGCCCGAAAGCCTTGAGCGGATAGACTACTCGGCCTTTGAGGACTGTACGAATCTTATCAGCGTGACGATACCCGACGGCGTTGACCTTCACGGTGATAGAATATTCTCGGGATGCACCTCGCTCAGATCGGTGGTTATCGGCGATGGCGTTAAGGGAATAAACGATCGTACCTTTGCAAATTGCAGCTCTCTTTGCGAGATAACCCTGCCAAAAAGCCTTACAAAAATCGGAGCGTATAACTTCCTTTCTACAAATATGACGCTCACGAGCGTAATATATAACGGCACGAGAGAGGAGCTTGAGGCGGTCAATATTGACCCCACGAACGATGCCCTGCTTAATGCCGAAATCCGCTGTCTTGGTGATGAAAACTAACATACGGTGAGGTGTTTTATGAAAAAAATAATATCATTTATACTTATTCTGATCTGCCTTACCTCCATTTGCTCCTGCGATAGGGTGAAGGAGGTTCTCTCCCGATTTGAATATACCGAGGGGCTGTCTACCTACGTTATTGAGGACAATGAATGCATCGTCAGCATTGGCAAGGATATGCGGGACATTGAGGTAATTAACATACCGATGAAGATAGACGGAAACCGTGTGGTTGGTATTGACGAGCAGGGCTTTGTCGCACTTGAAAATCTGAAGGCGGTAATAATTCCCTACGGTGTATATCACGTTGGTGACGGGGCGTTTGCCCACTGCTTCTCGCTGGAGACGGTATATCTGCCAAAGGGTGTGACGCATATCGGCAAAAATGCCTTCAACGGCTGCAGGGCTCTTAAGAGCATCAGTCTGTCCGAGGGGCTTCTTCGGATAGAGGAGCGTACCTTCTACTACTGTGAGTCGCTTACCAAGATAAACCTGCCAAAGAGCCTTACCTACATCGGCAAAAACGCATTTACCCGCTGTGGCTTCACCGAGATAAGGATCCCCGACGGTGTCAGCTTTATTGACGAATACGCCTTCTCGGGCTGTGAGTCGCTGACGACCGTCTATATTCCCGAGGGTGCAAAAGTCTGCCGCTACGTCTTTAACGGCTGTGAGTCGCTTCAAACCGTAGTATACGGCGGCACCGAGGAGCAATGGGAGGCTATGATGCGTGACAACTCCTACGGCTATGAGGATAAGAGCTACGTGAACGTAGAAATCATTTTTGAAAAGTAAAAAACAAAATAAAATGAGCGAGAATGCGGGTGATAAATCTTCACGCAATTTCGCTCTTTTTTCTTGACAGGCGGGCTATAATATAGTATAATAATAGAGTTAAAATATTTTACGAGGACTACGGCTATGATTAAGATCAACAACATTGTAGTAATGAATTTTGATAACGCTATTCGCGGAGCGAGGAATCCGATGAACAGCTGGGCGAGGATGGACTCCTACTACGACGAGGAGGGCAACTATATTCTCGGTGACAACGATCTGTCCCTTGCCTCCCGACTTGCAAAGGCAGGCAGCGACCACAGGAAATTTCTCCGCCAGGTTATAGTTTCGCTTGACATCACCGCACCGCTGTATTGGTGGAAGGAGTTTGATACCTATAAGGTCGGTACGGTTGCCAACTCCTGCTCTACTATGCATAAGATTCAGGCGAAGGAGTTCGTACGCGAGGACTTTTCCTGCGAGAAGATGAGTGAGGATGCTCTCAGGGTGCTTGACACCGTCATCGCCTTTATGGAGCGTGAGCGTATTGCATTTATTGAAACGAAGGACAAGGCACATTGGCACAATATGATCCAGCTTCTGCCCACCTCCTACAACCAGCTTCGCACCGTGACGCTGAACTACGAGGTGCTTATCAACATCTACCGTGCAAGACGCTATCACAAGCTTGACGAGTGGAAGCTGCTCTGTGCCGAGATAGAGAAGCTGCCCTACGCCAAGGAGCTTATTTGCCTGAGAGAGATCGACGATGAGTAATATTTTTGACCTTTTCAAGAAGATAGAGTCGCAGAAGACGCCCTCCGAGCCGGTCAGCTTCATCGTAGTCGGTCTTGGAAACATCGGTAAGCAATACGAGCTTACCCGTCATAATGCGGGCTTCATTGCCATAGATTATATTGCCGAAAAATACTCGGCAAGGATCGACCGCGTGAAGTTTCACGCCACCGTTGGCGAGGCGAATATCGGAGGTGTAAGAGTCCTGCTGATGAAGCCCACCACCCTGATGAACAATTCGGGCATTGCGGTAGGCGAGGCGGCCGCCTTCTACAAAATCCCGCCCCAGCGTGTGCTCGTTTTACACGACGAGATCAGCTTTGATCCCGGTATCATCCGCATCAGGCGAAAGGGATCGGCAGGCGGTCACAACGGACTTAAGAGCATTATTCAGAGGCTGCCGGGCGAGGACTTCCCCCGCATCAAGATCGGTATAGGAAAGAAGCCAAATCCCGAATACGACCTTGCCGACTGGGTGCTTGGCAAGATGCCCGAGGCCGATCTTAAGACTCTTCGTGACAGGCTTCCCGACATCGCATCAGCAACCGAGATGATAATCAAGGGTGACATTGACGGAGCAATGGCGAAATACTCGAAATAATTCGAAATTCGAAATTCGGAACCTGAGCAGCGGTTTGTAAATACTAACATAGTGCGGCTGCTCGGTGCCTTTTCTCGCTCGCCATAAGCGAGAGCGAGCGGTCTTGCAGACACGAAAACGCTTAACGTTTAGTGAAAACGCAAAATGCAAAGTCTGAGCAGCGGTTTGTAAATACTAACATAGTGCGGCTGATCGGTGCATAACGAGTTATAATTTAACCAAAACGTCCGAAACGGATAAAATATATGAAAAAAATCACAGGTCTTATCAGAAGTGACAGCGAGTTTTCGGGCTTTCTGTCCTGCATCAAGGATGCGTATTCTGCCGAGGAGTGTCTGCCCATCGCGGTGAACGGACTCAGCGGCGGTGCCGAGACCGCATTTCTCGCCGAATCGGTTCGTGAGGCGGTGAGGCTCTCCCGCTCCCCCGTACTGATCCTGGTAGAGAGCGAGGCCGAGCGTGCCCGTATATGCGAGTATCTCTGTGCGGCAGGCATCAACGCCGTCGGATATAAGAAGCGTGACCTTGTGTTCCATAATATACGAGCCTCCCACGACGTTGACCGTGAGAGGCTTTCGGTGCTTTCAAGGCTTCTGTCGGGCGAGTGCTGTGCGGTTGTATCCACTCCCTCTGCCGCATCGACTCTTACTATTCCTCCCGCCCGCCTTCAGAGTATGGCGGTCAATATCAAGGTAGGCGATCTTCTGCCCCCCGAGGAGCTGACAAGCAGACTTGTTGCTCTCGGCTTTGCCAGGGTGGAGGCGGTTGAAAGTCAGGGACAGTTTTCCCGTCGTGGCGGCATCGTGGATTTCTTCGGTGGCGAGTCGGAAATGCCCGTACGTATCGAGTATTTCGGTGACGAGATCGACCGCACCTCATATTTTGACCCTATCTCCCAGCGTACCACGGCTCCCTGTGAGGGTATAACCCTCCTGCCCGCGACCGAAATTACGGTGGATGCCGAGGCAAGAGGGCGTATGCTGAAGCAGGTAAATCGCCTTATTGACGGGGCGAAGACCGATTCTGCCCGAGAGCGACTTATCCGTGAGCGTGCGGTGCTGGAGGGTACTGCCTCTATAGATTTCCGCGACAAGTACCTGCCGCTTATCTACGGGGAGGCAGCGACGCTGTTCTCCTATTTCGGCCTTCGCGAAAGATATATTTGCTTCACCCTCGGCACCACAAATTGCCGTGAGGAGCTGAAAAAATATATCGAAATCATCAAAAATGACAAGAATACTTTACAAAGTGAGGGTGTTTTAGACCCAAAATATGCAAAATACCATCTCAGCGAGGACGAGTATTCTGCAGAATGCGAGCGTAATCTTGTCGTCCATATAAACAGCTTTGCAGGCGGAGTGGGCTCTATGAAGCTATCCGGCCTTTTCGGCTTTCGAGCCAGGAGAAGCATAAACTACGGCGGCAATTTCTCGATGCTTTGCGAGGACCTTTCGGGCCTTCGCCGCTCGCTATACCGAATTTTACTGCTTACCGACAATCCAAGCGGTACGGCGTCGCTTATCGACTCGCTGAATCAGAATGATTTTGCGGCGGCAAGGCTGCCCGAGGGACTTGACCTCTCCACCGCTGAGGGCGGGCGGATATTCGTCACCGAGGCAAGACACGAGGGCTTTGAGCTTATGGGCCCGAGAATCGCCGTACTGTCGATGCAGGAGGAGGGCGGCTCTGCCGTTATGGCACACCGCAGACGCCAGCGTATCCTTCGTAAAACGGGGGGCGGCGGCAAGCGGCTGATGAGCTACGCCGACCTTTCCGTCGGTGACTACGTTGTTCACGCAAGCTACGGTATCGGTCTGTTCGAGGGTATACAGACGGTGACCGCCCTCGGCGTGACGAGAGACTACATCACCATAAGATACGCCGGCACCGACAAGCTGTTCGTCCCCTGCGACAGACTTGAGATGATAGGTAAATACATCGGTGATCGCGACAAGGACGGCAAGGTAAAGCTGTCCAAGATGGGCGGCGGTGACTGGCAGAGAACGAAATCGCGGGCGAAGGCGGCGGCGAAGGATATTGCCAAGGAGCTTATTACCCTCTACGCCGAGCGTCAGCGTAAGCCCGGCTTTGCCTTCCCCCAGGACTGCGACCTTGAGATGCAGTTCGCCGATGCCTTTGAATACGAGGAGACCGAGTCCCAGATCACCGCCATATCCGAGATAAAGAAGGATATGATGCGTCCCGTACCGATGAACAGACTGCTGTGCGGTGACGTTGGCTTCGGCAAGACAGAGGTTGCCCTTCGTGCCGCCTTCAAGGCTATTATGGGTGGCAAGCAGGTGGCATTTCTCGTCCCCACGACCATCCTGACGATGCAGCACTTCCAGACCGCCCTCTCGCGAATGAGGGGCTTTCCCGTAACGGTGGAGATGCTCACAAGGTTTAAAAAACCGAAGGAGCAGGCGGAGATTTTACGCCGCGTGAAGCGTGGCGAGACCGATATTCTTATCGGCACCCACAAGCTGCTTTCTAAAAATATAGAATTCCGCGACCTCGGTCTGCTTATCGTAGACGAGGAACAACGCTTCGGCGTGTCCCAGAAGGAGAAGCTGAAGGAGCTGGCACGCAACGTTGACGTGCTTACCCTTACCGCGACGCCTATTCCCCGTACGCTTAATATGGCACTTAACGGCATCAGTGACATCTCCATTCTTGACGAGGCACCCGAGGACCGACGCCCCGTACAGACCTACGTGCTGGAGCAGGACGACGGCATAATTTACGACGCAATACGCCGCGAGCTTATGAGGGGCGGACAGGTGCTTTACCTCTACAATAAGGTAGAGACCATCGGCATTATTGCCGACAGAATTGCCCACGATATACCCGACGCCCGCGTGGCGGTTGCCCACGGTCAGATGGATAAGGATGAGCTGGAGGACATCTGGCGTATGCTGGTGATGGGCGATATCGACATTCTCGTCTGCACCACCATAATTGAGACGGGCATCGACCTGCCAAATGCAAACACGCTTATTATTGAGAATGCCGACTGCTTTGGCCTATCCCAGCTGCATCAGCTTCGCGGCAGGGTTGGAAGAAGCGAGCGTCAGGCATACGCATATATGACCTACCGTCCGGGCAAGGCACTTACCGAGCTTGCCGAGAAGCGTCTCGCCGCCATAAAGGAATACGCCGAGTTTGGTGCGGGCTTCAAGATCGCCCTCTGCGACCTTGAGATACGCGGTGCGGGTAATCTGCTGGGAGCACAGCAGCACGGATATATTGACAGCGTAGGCTATGACCTCTACGTCAAGCTGCTTAACGAGGCGGTTCTTGAGGAGCGTGGCGAGAGTATCGCCGAGCGTCCCGCGACCCTTATCGATATGAAGATAAGTGCCCACATTCCCGAGAGCTACATTCCCTCCCAGGCGGGACGAATGGAGATGTATAAGAAGATCTCGCTTATCGGCTGTCACGAGGACGCCGCCGATATTCTCGACGAGCTTATTGACCGCTACGGCAGCCCGCCCCGCCCCGTCGAGCGTCTGCTTGAGGTGGCTCTGATGAAGGCCATTGCCGAGGAGCTTTCCTTCAGCCGTATCGAGTGTCGCGACGACACCCTTATCTTCCATATCGGCAAGCCCGACCTGTCCCTCTGGTCGGAGGTGTTCGTCAAGTTCCGCGGTATGCGATTTGCCCCCTCGGGTGACCGCGTTGTCTACAAATTCCGCGGCGAGCCCTCTAAGGTGGGACTTGATATTCTGAAGGCATACAGAAAGGCGAAGGGGTAAATGCGGAATGCAGAATGCAGAATGCGGAATTGATACAAAAACAGTGCTTTTTAAACGCAAAGAGGCTATCTCGCTTGAGACAGCCTCTTTTTTCGTCATCTTTTTTTAATCCTCGTCCAGCAATCTTATTGCTGCGAGGGCGGCGGTAGCACCGTCAGCGGTGGCGGTTGTCACCTGGCGAACAGACTTGGTACGGCAATCGCCCGCTACGAAAATACCGCGGGGCGAGCCGACGGGAACACAGTCCTCGCCTGCCGTAATATAGCCCCATTTGTCAAGGCTGACAACGTCGGAGAAGGGCTCGTTCTCGGGTGCCTGGCCAATGCAGACGAACATTCCGTCCACTCTGAGCGAACGCTCCTCGCCGCTGTCGGTATTCCTGATCTCCACCGAGCGAAGCATCTCGTTTCCTACAAGCCTTACGACCACCGAGGAGGTGATTATCTCCACGTTGGGCCGTCCCGTAAGGATGGTCTGCAGCCTGCTCTCACCCGTAAGGTAGGGCAGATTCTGCACCACGTAGACCCTCTCGCATCCGTCGGATAGAAGAACGGCATCCTGCAGGGCAGTATTGCCGCCGCCGATAACAGCCACGCTCTGTCCCCTGAAGAATGCACCGTCGCATACGGCACAGTAGGACACGCCCGAGCCTGTAAGCCTCTCCTCGCCGTCGATACCGAGCTTGCGATGATGAGAGCCCGCGGCAATGATGACCGTACGTGATTTATACTCCTTCGAGCCGCATTTTACCGTAAAATCGCCAAAAGCACCTTCAATCTTCGTCACGGTATCAAGCTCGATCTCTGCACCGTGGGACAAGGTCTGCTCGATAAGCCGATCGGCAAGCTCGTTGCCGCTGACCTCAAGGAAGCCGGGATAATTCTCCACCTTGGGCGAGGAGGTGATCTGTCCGCCGAAGGTCTCCTTTTCTATTACGAGCACGCTCTTTTCTGCCCGTCTTGCATATATTGCGGCGGTAAGGCCTGCGGGCCCCGCACCGATGATAATAACGTCGTACATATTTTTTTCCTTTCAGGAAAAATAATGCAAAATGCAAAATGCAGAATGCAGAATACAAGGTGTAAATCTATTTTTCCTAATTTAAAAAGTATTTTTTAGGGAGGCAAAATGCCTCCCATAATTATTTAAGCCTATATGATGCTATAATTCATTCTGCATTTTGCATTCTGAATTCTGCATTCACTTACGCCTTGA
>JAZNWM010000179.1:0-7499 GCA_045593345.1 Eubacteriales bacterium | reverse complement strand
AAGCAGAAGGTCATCATCAAGGAGTATTACGTGTCCCGTACTGATAAGATCGTCAAGCCTTGACCGTCTTATAGAGAGGTAGCGGAGAATACTTTTCCACTTATCAACAAATCCGTCGTCGTCCGCATTCATAATAAGGTGGATATAAAGCACCTGGGCAGAAGGGGTAAGGCTGCAGAAAACGTCGCTTTCCACAACGTCGCTCGATATCATTCTTCTTGCCATTGTTTTTTTCCTTTCCTTTCGTGTTTTGATTTGTGTCTTGTAAGCTTACGAGCCTATTGTAGCACACTTTTTTCGGCTTGTAAGTATGGTACCCCTCCAAAAATTTTGCCAAAAGCCCCCTCTTTTCGGGTGGTGAATATACACAATGCACAAAAAATCGGGCGTTTTGGTGTTTTCGGAGAAAATGGCTAAAAATATTGAACAGGTGTTTAGCATTTTCCAAAAAATTTATTTGACCTATCCCGACTTTTTACCTCTCGGTTGTTGACAAAGTCGGGCGGTTTTTATATAATAGGTATATGAAAAGTAAAGAGGTATAAAATGAAGATAAAGACGGTATTTTTCGATCTTGACGGAACGCTGCTGCCGATGGATCAGGATATATTTATAAAGGCATATCTCGGCGGGCTTATCAGAACGCTGGCACCACGGGGCTACGATCCCGAGGCTATTGGCAATGCCCTATGGGACAGCACCCGTGCGATGATGAAAAATGACGGAACCGCCACAAACGAGGAGGTATTCTGGCGTAGCTTCTGCAAAATACTCGGCGACGGGGTGCGAGACGAGGAGTGTCTGCTCGAGGAGTTCTACAAATCCGACTTTCAAGCCATCAGCAAGGTCTGCGGCTACACGCCGAGGGCGAAGGAGCTGGTTGAGAGGATAAGAGCGGCGGGGCTTACCGTGGTTCTCGCTACCAGCCCGCTATTTCCCAAGGTGGCAACCGACAGCCGTATTCGTTGGGCAGGACTTGAGCCAACCGATTTTGCCTACGTGACCACCTACGAGAACAGTAGCTTCTGCAAGCCGAATCCCCTGTACTACACCGAGCTTTGCGAGAAGCTTGGGCTGAATCCCGACGAGGTAGTGATGATCGGTAACGACGTGGGTGATGATATGGTGGCAGGCGAGGTCGGAATGAGGCTGTTCCTGCTTACTGACTGCCTTATCAACCGCAAGGACAAGGATATCAGCGGATACAGGCGGGGTGGCTTCGACGAGCTTTTCGACTATATTGAGGAGATTATAAATGAGTAAGAAAATTTTTGCACTTGTAATAATGATTATGATGCTTTTTGCAATGGGATGCGACGGAGGCAATAGCCTCGCAAACGGAGACAACTCCAACGGCGGAGATAGCTCCAACGGCGGCGGCACCGATAACGGTGGCTCGGTTGAGGAGAGAAATGCCGACGGCGAATTCTTCTACCGTGGTATCGTAAAATCGGTGGATGCAAGAAAATATATTGAGATCGAGATAATCGACAGTCAGGTTGCCTTCGGCATCTATCACGTCAACGTAGACGGCGGCACCCTCTTCCTTAACGCAGAGGGCGGCGTAATCGACAGAGCCGATATTAAGGTTGGCGACACCATCGAGGTAATATTCTCGGGTCAGGTGATGCTGAGCTTCCCGCCCCAGATTTATGCACAAAAAATAATACTGAAATAAAAAAGAGCAGGAATAGAGGGCTAACCTTTACTCCTGCTTTTTTGTGTAAAATTGGTCGTTTATGTTTGTTTTCTTATATTTTTGTTAGGTCTTGATAGATTTTCTCGGCTATGGCGGAGATCCTCCCCGCCTCTGCCTCCGAGGCGGTGCGAAGGGGCTTCTTCCGCGGGCTGCCCCAGATGTCAAAGAGGGTCGGGCCTATCCACTCACCCGTCTTGCAGTCGGCGAAGAGCCCTGCCAGGATCGAAAGGCAGGCCACACGCGGATGGGGGAAGATTATCTTCATCGGGTGCTTTATCAGGGCAAAGATGATCGGAGGGTAATGGTTGGTTATACCCGTAAAGCTGATACCCGGGTGGGATAGCGATATGGCGGGGCTGTCAAGGGCGAAGAGCGAGTAGGTGAGATACCTCTTGGCGTTGCCGTAAACTCTGGCATCGCTTTTCCTTGAGGCGAAGTCAACCTCCCTCTCGTCAATTCTCGAATAATTATGTGCAATACTGCTGACGGCGACTATCTTACCGCCGCGACTCTCCACCGCAGGCAGCAGCCGTCGTGCAAGATAGTAGGGCGAGATGAAATTGATCTGAAATATATTGCCGTATCCCGTATCGCAGCAACATCGCGGTATGCTGTAGGCACCCGCGTTAAGTATAAGATAGTCAATATTCATTTCCGAGAGCCTGTCTGCCGCAGAGCGAACCGACGCCATATCCGACATATCCGCGGTGATATGGGAGACGGTAAGGTCGGGAAACCTGCTCCGAAGCTCGTCGGCAAGGGCAAGCGAGCGTGTGCTGTTACGATCCAACAGAACAAGCTCGCCGCCAAGCTGTGCGATATAATTACAAAGCTCCCTGCCAAGACCTCCTGTCGAGCCGCTGATTACGACACGCTTTCCGTCAAGCCGAAGAGCATTTTTACTTAGCCATTTTTCGATATTCATTTTTTTCACCTCAAAAACAGTATAGCACACTTTTTCGATCAAATCAACACAAATTTCACTTTATCCTTTATTGACAGTATATAAAATGTATGATAAAATAAAGAAAAAACGTTCTTTGGAGGTAGATATGAAAAAACTCCTGCTTATATTTGTCAGCCTGATTCTCTTGCTGACCGTGCTTACGTCCTGCCAGCTTATTGGCGGCGTTATAGACGGTATCGGCGATAAAGGTGACGTCAAGCCCGCCTGCGAGCACAGGGACGGAGACGACAACTATTTCTGTGACAGATGCGGCGACTCCTTCTTTGACGGCGACGAGCCGGAAAATGAGCCCGAGGGCGACGATAATTCGGACAATGGGCAGAAGCCCGATGACCAGCCCGACAAGGCTCCCGAGCACGCCTACACCGACTTTACCGCCGAAGAGAAGGCACTCTTCAACAAGGTGGTAGGTATGATCATTCCCTTCGTACCGAACGACGATTACGGCGTTGAGGAATACACTCTTGATTGGGATGATTGCTACGAATGGGGTATAAGCTTCTACACCGTAGGCAACACCGAGGCGGAATTCAACGCCTACAGGAGACTGTTCTCCTCCTACACCCTTGACGGCAGCGAGGAGGACGAATACGGCGACACCTGGTATTACTACTCTGTTAACGATGAAATATACATAGATCTCTCCTACTACGTTATCGAAGGTGAGTCGTATATCGACCTATACGTATACGTATTTTGCGATTACACCGAGGGGGGCGACGGTGGTGAAAATGACGGCGAATACGCCTACACCGACTTTACCGCCGGGGAGAAGGCACTCTTTAACGAATATTTCGGAGAGGCTATTCCCTTCCTTATAAACAACGAATACTACCTTGAGGAATATACCTACGATTACGGTGACGGCGAGTACGAGGAGGGCCTTAACTTCTACGTTTACGGTGCAACCGAGGCACAGTTTACGCTCTACAGGGCACTTTTCTCTGATTACACCTACGACGGAAGCGACGTTGACGACTACGGTGACAGCTGGTACTACTATACCGCAAAATCCGGCTATTACGTTGATATGGCATACTATCAGACCGAGGATGGCGAATACGTATCGGATATTTACGTTTACTTCATATACGAGGGTAGCCAGAGCGGTGACGGCGGAAACGGCGGTAATGGTGGAAACGGCGGAAACGACGATGCTGGCGGAAGCACTACGCCCGACAACCTTATTACCAACGAAGGTGCGGGCCTGCCCACCGATGGTGACGGCGTATACGACGTAGACTTCACCGACGGAAGATACGTAAAGGACGTTACCGACCAGGGCTATTACCTTGACGGCTGTCCCACCGTAGGAAGCCCGAAGGTGCTGGTCATTCCGATAGATTTCAGCGATATTAACGGCAGAAATAACGGCTACTCTATTGATAATATAGTTAAAATATTCAGCGGCGGCGAGGGGGACGTGGACTACTACTCTGTTCACGACTACTATTACGTATCAAGCTACGGCAAGCTGGATATTGACGTGACGGTAATCGACGAATGGTTCGTGCCAAAATACTCCAGCAGCTATTACGAGTCGCTTACTATGGATTACTACGGTGACGAGGTGGCGATCGGCGACCAGGCGGTTATGGACGAGGCGTTGGCGTATCTTGACGGATTTATGGATCTGTCACAGTTTGACTCGGACGGTAATGCGATTATCGACGCGGTGGTGCTTGTGACCACGCTGGAGATCGACGACCAAAGCGACTTTAACTGGGCGTACAGATACTGGAACGTCTACACCGACGAGGACGGCTATTACTATGAATACGACGGCGTAAGTGCCAACGATTATCTGTGGGCATCATACTCCTTTATGCACGAGAGCTATGACGAGGCGGGCGAGGTAAGCTACACTGACACCTCGGTTATGAACAGCTACACCTTCATCCACGAGTTCGGTCATATTCTCGGTGCGGACGATTACTACAACACCGCCGAGGAGGGCGAGCATCCTATGGACGGCTGTGACGTTATGGACTCTATGGCAGGCGACCACAACCCCTTCACCAAGTTCAATCTTGGCTGGCTTACCACCTCGCGACTTGTCTGCACCGACCGAAGCGTGACGCTGACGCTTGATGCCTTTGCCAAAGGCGGCGACACCATAATTTTAGCCTCCAATTGGGACAGCACTCTCGGTGCATACCAGGAATACTATATCATTACGTACTACACCGCAGAGGGACTTAACGGCGGGGATTACGGCTACTTTGCCCGCGACGGCGTGGTGGTCTATCACGTAAACGCATCCCTCTGCTACGAGGAGCAGGACGGCGAGATATACTACGATATTTACAACAATAACACCTCGCCCACCGACTCCTACGGCACCGAGGACAACCTTATCGAGTTTGTCAAGAGCAGTGCGGGTAACTTTACCTACGTGGTAGGCGACAGCCTGCCCACCGTTACGGACGATCAGGGAAACACCCTGCCCTACATCTTCGTCATTGACGAAATGAGTGGCGACAGCGTGACTATTACCTTCACGAAAATTTAACGGCAATAAAAGAAAACAGGCACGTGATTTTGTGCCTGTTTTTTGCGTTTTTGACAATAATTATTTACATTTATTAAAGAATTCTGCTGATAAAGCGGTTGAATGCGGCTCTGCCCTCGGCGTCCCTCTTATACACGCCTGCATCGAGAAGCACCTTTAAGAACACCTCGCCGATAGCCTGCTCAATAATCCCGCACACGTTATCAGCGGTCATCTCGGGATGGTCGAGGCGAAGCTGCTCTGCCCAGGGGGCGTGATGAGCGATGGAGGTAATATCGGCAATACGTACGTCCGAAATCAATGCATCGGCAAGAGTCGTGATCTCGGAGGCGAGGCGTGAGGGCAGGACGGCAAGTCCCATAACCTCGATAAGACCGATATTCTCCTTCTTGATATGATGAAGCTCGGGTGCGGGATGATATACGCCGAGAGGACGCTCGTCGGTGGTAATATTATTACGGAGAACCAGGTCGCAGACGTAAAGCTGGCCGTCGCGACGTGCAATAGGCGTCACGGTGTTGTGGGGAGTGCCGTCAGTCTCAGAGAAGATGAAGGCATCGGGGTCGCTGTAGCCACGCCAGGCGGTAAGCACCCTGTCACAGCATTCGGCAAGGGCGGTCTTGTCAGTCGATGAAAGGCGAATAACCGACATAGGCCACTTAAGAATGCCCGCACGCACGGTAGGATAGCCGCCGATGGAAAATTCCGAGTCGAGGGGAGCCTTATCCATAGCAAAGCTGTATCTTCCGCCCTGGAAATGCTCGTGGGAGAGGATAGAACCGCCTACGATAGGGAGGTCGGCGTTAGAGCCGACGAAATAATGAGGCAGGTAGTCGATTATATCAAAGAGCTTATCAAACACCGCCCTGTCTATTCTCATAGGAGTATGGCGGTTATTAAAGAAGATAGAGTGCTCGTTATAATAGCCGTAGGGAGAATACTGCAGCGACCAAGCCTCACCCGAAACGGTGATGGGAATTGGAATAAGATTCTGGCGTGCGGGGTGGGTAAGATGTCCCGCAAAGCCGCTGTTCTCGATACAGAGCTGGCACTTGGGATAGCCCTGGGGCTTTGCCGCCCTTGCCGCCGCAATATCTCTGGGATCCTTCTCGGGCTTTGAGAGATTAACGGTAATATCAAGCTCGCCGTACTCGGAGCTATACTTCCACTTAAGATCCTTCGCTATTCTGCCCGCCCGTACGTAATTTACGTCACGGCTGAAGCGGTAATACCAGTCGGTAGCCACCTCGGGCCCCTCGGCATAGCAGAACTCAAACTCGGAGATAACCTCCCTCGGCATAGGCATAAGCAGGCCCATAACCCGCGTGTCAAAGAGATCGCGTGAGGTGGCGGTGTCGGAGATAATGCCCTGCTCTATGGCATAGGTGATTATAGGAGCAAGCAGAGTGTCAATATCAGCGTCGCCCGCCTCTGCCACGCAGTCCTGCCAATCGGTAAGACGAAGCAGGTCGATAAG
Source organism: Eubacteriales bacterium (assembly GCA_045593345.1). Lineage (GTDB taxonomy): Bacteria > Bacillota > Clostridia > Oscillospirales > CAG-272 > UBA1740. The sequence goes on along the minus strand of JAZNWM010000179.1, from coordinate 844 downwards.
TCGGTTGCGTACGAAATAAACGTCCTCTACCGTTATTATATTTTTCTTTACGGAATAGTCAATAAGTCTTTCAATTGCCTCGAAAATCATAGCAAGCCTTCCTTGTAAGTAATATATATTAAGTATAACAAAAAAGGCGGATTTTTTCAATAGAATTTCAAATAATTATTGAAAAAGCAAGAATAAGATGATATAATATTTACGTAGAATAAACTATCTATCCAAGGGAGGATATTATAATGTATAATCCAAAGCCTGTTGATACGAGTGCCGTAGTGCTTGATAGCGAGATACTTGAGCTTTGCGAGCTTATTGCAGAGAATACCCACGAGGTATGGGCTGAAGGAAGAATTAAGGACGGCTGGAGCTTTGGCGAGAAGCGTGACGACGAAAAGAAGCTTCATCCCTGCCTGATTCCCTACGGCGAGCTGCCCGAGTCCGAGAAGGAATACGACAGAAACACGTCGATGGAAACGCTGAAGCTTATAATCAAGCTGGGCTACAGGATCACCAAGGCGGATAAGTGATCTGCACCGCCAAAAAAAAGAGAACGGTATTTAGCGTGATACTCTTAACGGAGTATTCACGCTAAACGATGTTTGCCCCCCAGGGCAAGTGATGTTGCCTTCGGCAGTGATGTTCACTGCGTGAATGATGTTGTGCCTTCGGCACAGTGGGCAAACATCACATCACTGCGAGCATTTGCGAGCAACATCATTGTGAGCGTAGCGAATAACATCACTTTTGCGATAGCAAAAACATCACTAACAGAAAAAAGAGCAGACATACAAGATTTTTCGTCTTGCGTGTTTGCTCTTTCTGTTTGTATAGGGGAAGTCGGATC
>JAZNWM010000178.1:0-15567 GCA_045593345.1 Eubacteriales bacterium | reverse complement strand
GGCAGAGATTATCGACGGCGTTATCACCGCCATCGTTGCAGGCGGAAACGTGCTTCTCGAGGGTGTTCCCGGCGTTGGTAAGACCCGTCTTGTCCGTTCTCTCGGCAGGGTGCTCTCCTTGCCCTTCTCGCGTATCCAGTTCACCCCTGACCTTATGCCCTCCGACGTGACGGGTGCAAATATCGTTGAGAAGGATGATAGTGGCAGACTTGTGACCAAGTTTAACCGCGGTCCTATCTTTGCTAACCTTGTTCTCGCTGACGAGATTAACCGTGCTACTCCCAAGACACAGTCTGCGATGCTTGAGGTAATGCAGGAGCACAAGGTTACCGTAGGTAAGGAGACCTACAGACTCTCCGAGCCCTTCTTCGTCCTCGCAACCGAAAACCCCATTGAGCAGGATGGTACGTATCCTCTTCCCGAGGCACAGATGGACAGATTTATGTTCAAGCTTATTGTGGATTACCCCACCAACGAGGAGCTTGTCAATATCGTTAAGATGACTCAGAAGACTATGGAGGAGACAGCCGAGGCGGTTGTTACGGGCGAGGAGATACTTGCTATGAGAGAGCTTGCATCTCAGGTTCCCGTATGCGACGAGGTTCTTTACTACGCTGTAAATATGGTATCCAACACACATCCCGCCTCCGACGACTGTGCTCCCTCGGCTAAGAAGTATCTTAAGTACGGTGCATCACCCCGTGCGGCACAGGGCCTTGTTACCTGTGCTAAGGTTCGTGCACTTATGGATGGCAGATATAACGTTTCCTACGAGGATATCGATGCACTTGCATATCCTATCCTCAGACACAGGATCAAGATCAACTATACCGCTATCAACGATAAGCTTACCGTGGATGACGTTATCGCCCTTCTCGTTAAGGAGACGAAGAAGGGTCTCTGATAGATCCCGACGGGCTGCCTGACAGCCCTGAGGCTCAGGCGGATACACTACGAAAGAAATGGATATTTAAATGAAAACAGTGGTAATCGATGAGTTCTTCCTCGGACAGCTGGAGCAGCTTGGGACGGTACTCAGAAACAACGTGGCGGGAATGTTCGGCGGCAACCGCCGAAGCAAGAATCTCGGCTCATCCTGTGAATTTGCGGATTACCGTGACTATATGCCCGGCGACGACGTGACGAAGATTGACTGGAACGCCTACGCCCGCTTTGATAAGCTTTATCAGAAGCTATACTTTGACGAGAGGCAGATGCACACCAGGATATATATAGATACCAGCCGCTCGATGATACACGGCAGCGAGGATAAGGCGGTAGCGGCCATCAGGCTTGCCGCAGCCTTTGCATATCTGTCTGTGTCCGAGATGGATAAGGTGTCTATATACGCCATCCGCGGCGGCTCTCTTGAGGAGGTTGCTGTCGGTATGGTGGGTAAGGATTCCTATCTTAATTGCATCGGCAGACTCAATGCTATTGAGTTTGATTCTGATTCGCGTATCAGCGAGGCTATAGTGCCCTCGCCTGTGGGCAGGGGTGACGGCTATTCCATCATCATATCGGATTTCCTTACAGATGAAAATTACGAGGCGGCAATAGATCGCCTTGCCGAGCAGAGGAGGGATATTCTCTGCGTGCAGATCCTCTCCCGTGAGGAGCTGAATCCTCAGCTTCGCGGTAAGATGCATCTGTTTGACTCGGAGGATCAGTCTAAATTCTACCGCAAAAAGATAGACCAGGACGTGGTCCGTGCATACAAGGACGCCCTGCAGTACGTGACAGATAGGATAAGGCTCTATTGTGAGAGCCGTGGCGGTCAATATATACTCGTGCCCGCGTATATGGAGCTTGCAGAGCTGTTCCTGGATAAATTCGTTAATATGGGGGTAATCAAATGAGCTTTTTATATCCCCTCGGCCTGACAGGCCTTATAGGAGTGCCCCTGCTTATTCTCATTTATATTTTGAGAAGTAAGTATAACGAGCAGACGGTGGCATCTACTTATCTATGGACTCTCAGCGAGAAATTCTTCAAGAGAAGAAATCCCTTGAGCGGTATTACCGGTATTATCAGCCTTATTTTGCAGATTCTGACGGTAATTATCATCTCTATGCTGATTGCCCGCCCTATATTTACCGTGCCCGATTCGGCAAGCGAGTATTGCTTCCTTATCGACGCATCCGGCAGTATGAATACCGAGGACGGCGGCAGAACCTATTTTGAGAGGGCGAAGGACGAGATTGCAGATATGATTGACGATGCAAGACTCGGCAGCAGCTATACTCTCATCTCTGTTTCCACCGACGCGTCTGTGGTTTACGAGAGACTTACCGATAAGGGTCTTGCGAAGGAGCTTCTCTCCGAGCTTGCCTCAAGCGACGGCACCGTTGACTACGCCGACGCTCTTCGCCGCTCTCAGAAATACTTTGATAATAACCCCTCTACCGTCATCCGCTTTGTCACCGATAAGGACTTTGCGGCAGCGGAAAACGTGGAAATTGTAAACATAAGCTCGCAAAAAGCGAAGAATTACGCTATAAGTGAGGCTTCCGGAACGCTGACCGATGGCACTCTTTATACTAGTGCTACCGTTACCTCCTATACCGATGACGCCACTCTTACGGTGGAGCTTTACGTCAACGGCTCGGATAAGGTGGCTGATGCCGCTACGGTTTCGCTTAAGGCGGGCGAGAGTCTTCCTGTAGAGCTTTCCTGCGAGGCTGCGGCTTACGAGCATTTCCGTATTGCTATTAAGAATTCCGACGATCTTCCTATAGATAACGAGGTTATCAGCTATAACCTTGCAAGCGAGGAGTCATACAGCATTCTTCTCGTAAGCGAAACCCCTCTGTTCTACGAGGCATTCTTTGACGCACGCACCGACTCGGTTGTGGACGTTATTTCTCCCGCCGAGTATACGGGGCAGAAGGGATACGGACTTTACGTATTTCACTCCTTCACTCCCGCCGAGCTGCCCGACGCTGCCGTATGGCTTATCAACTCAACCGAGAGCGTGGATAATTCCGGCTTCGGTATAAGGGGCGTGGTAGGTCTTAACGATCCCGTAGAGCTTGTGAAATCCAGCTCCACCGCCACCCGTGCAAGAGAGCTTCTCTCCTCGGTGGAGGGCAAGGAGATATACGTCAAGGAGTACGTTAAGTACAGCGGAATGTATACCCAGTTCACGACCCTCTTCTCCTGCGAGTCAAATCCGGTTATTTTCGCAGGTGTGAACGCCCTCGGCAACAGAGAGGTGGTCTTCGGCTTTGATATTCATAACGCACATATGAGTCTGACGACGGATTTCGTCATTCTTTTGTCTAATCTTCTTGAATATTCCTGTCCCGACCTGATAGATAGGTCTGACTTTGTCTGCGGCGAGGACTTGAACGTAAATATTACCGCAAATATAAACAGCGTTAAGGTTATTTCTCCCGACGGAGAGGAGAGATACCTTGACACCTCGACCGACCTTGGTGTGACCACGCTTGACAGGGTTGGCTCATATAAGGTTGAGGTTGATGCAACCGACGGCAACAAGACCTATTTCGTCTATGCTGCCGCTCCCGCTTCGGAGAGTGATCCCGCCGCTGTTGGTGAGAATTTCTCTGTAACGGGTACCAAAGCCTTTGACAAAACCGACGGTCAGTACGATCCCGTTGTGCTTCTTTTCGTGCTGCTCGCCGTAGTATTCTGTGCGGATTGGATGGTATATTGCTATGAGAAATATCAGCTTCGATAATCCGTACTGGCTTCTGCTTGCAATTCCGCTTGCAGCGGCCCTCCTCGTTCCTTATTTTATCTCCGTAAGCAAGGACAATCGTACGAAGGGATGGATTGCCTCCCTTATCATCCATATTCTTATCATCATCTCGGTTTCTCTCGCGGCGGCGGGACTCGTTCATACCACCGTTATGACCAGAACGAAGGTCTACGTTGTGGCAGACGTTTCCTATTCCTCAAATCGTAATCTCGACGAGATAGACGAGTATATCAAGGAAATAGAGAAGAAGCTGCCTCCGAAATCTATGATGGGCGTTATCTGCTTCGGTAAGGATACCCAGATACTCTCGTCGGCAGGCACCGAAATAAAGAGCGTCAGCGAGGCGACGGTTGATGCCAGCGGCACCGATATTGCCGGGGCACTTGACTTTACCGCCAATCTGTTCGGCGAGGGCGAGATCAAGCGTATCGTGCTTATCACCGACGGCTTTGATACTACCGCCGAGGGCAAAACCGCCGCGTCGGTTTCAAGGCTCGTTGCCAAGGGCATAAAGCTTGATGCGATTTATCTTGACAACAATCTTCGCGAGGGCGAGAGCGAGATTCAGATCTCCGACGCCACCTACAACGCGGCGACCTATCTGAACCACGACAGCACTCTTGAATTGCTTATTGAGTCCAGCGTGAAGAACGACGTTATCCTTGACCTTTATACAAGGGGGTCGGAGGATAGCGAGTATACCAAGATTGATACCAACGTATTCAAGGCGGATGCGGGTATGAATATTGCTACCTTCACTCTGCCTACCGATAAGTCTGGCGTTTTTGATTACCGCGTTGAGCTTAACGCCACCGGTGACAGCTCGCCTTATAACAACTATTTCAATCTTACCCAGACGGTAGCAGGGCAGAGAAGCATTCTGCTCGTCACCGAGAAACGCTCTGACGTCACCGCCGTTCAGCAGATGTACGGTGACGGTGCTGTGATTGATCCCTACGTTATCACAAGCTACAGCGGCAGAATTCCCTATACCATTGAGCAGCTTGTGAAGTACGATGAGATTATTCTCTCTAATGTTGATATCCGTAAGATAGACAATATCTATGCCTTTATCAACTCGGTTGATCTTGCCGTTTCGCAGTACGGAAAGAGCCTTATAACCCTGGGAGACCTTTCTATGCATAATCAGGAGGACGAAACCTTCGCTCTTCTTGAGGAGCTTCTTCCCGTCAGCTTCGGCAATAATGATAAGGATGCCAAGCTTTATACCATCGTTATAGATATATCCAGAAGTATGTATCACTCTCTGCCTCGTCAGCTTCTTATAGCTAAGGAAGCGGCGACAAAGCTGGTTTCCATCCTTGACGACGAGGATTACGTGGCCTTTGTCACCCTTGCGGGTGAGAGCAGGGTGGAGCTTACTCCTACCAAGCTCTCGGAGTGCAGGGAGGAGCTTTACAAGATGATTCAGGCGGTGGAGCCTACTCAGGGCACCTTCGTCGGCTCGTCGCTCAATATGGCGTACGAGCTTATAAAGGATATGAGCTTTGAGGAGAAGCAGGTAATGCTTATCAGCGACGGTAAGCAGTATGCCAACGAGCCTGTGAAGGCTGTTGATATGGCACAGAAGATGAAGGATGCGGGGATTTCTCTCTCCACCGTCAGCGTGCTTACCCACTCCTACGATTATAACGCTCATACCGAGGGATGCAGATTGCTCAGCCGTCTTGCCGAGATCGGCGGCGGTGTGAATTATGATTTCCTTGATGAGACCAAGCTTTCCGAGCTTATCTTTGCTGACATCGCGGGCGATATCTTCGACGCCGTGGTTGAGAAGCAGAGCAAGGTCAACGTTGAGGTGTACCGCGACGGTGCGGTGGAGGGTATACGCTCTCTTCCGGATATTTACGGCTACGTCAACAGCACGCCAAAGCTTGATTCCACTATGGTTCTGTCGGTTGACTATCAGCGTAGCTCCTCAAATACCGTAGCGGTTCCGCTCTATTCCTACCGCGACCACGGAAACGGCAGGGTAGCAAGCTTTACCTCCAGTCTTTCGGGCGATTGGCTTGACGGCTGGAGCGACGAGGTGAAGAGGCTGTTCTTCTTCAATCTCCTTACCACCAACACCCCCGCCGAATACGTTAATTATCCCTTTAACGTTAACGTCGAGTGCAGGGGAGATAATTCGGATATTGAGATCATTCCCTCGTCCGTCAACCCAAAGGCGAAGGCAAATATCAGACTTACCTCGCCAAGCGGTGACGTGGTGGAGAGCGAGATGAGCTTTAACCTCAACAGATACTACGTAAACCTCGCCACACCCACAGAGGGCAGGTATCACGTTGAGATTACCTATACCTACGGCAATCATTCCTTTACCTCCGACACCTATTTCACTCTGCCCTATGGTGCAGAATACGATGCCTTTGCTACCTACGATATCGTGAGCATCTACGATTTTATGCGTGGCGTGGGTCAGATTTCGAAGGATGCGGACATCAGCCTTGAAAATGAAAAGACCGAGATTGACACCTACGAGCTCAGCTTCAGGATTCCTCTGCTTATCGCGGCGGCAGCACTCTTCGTTACCGACGTTGTTGTCAGAAAGTTCAAGTGGAATGATATAAAGGGACTGTTCAAGAAAAAAACGAAAAAGGAGGTAGCGAAATGATGAAGCTTAACAGAATAATTGCACTTTTGCTGATCCTTACGCTTTTATCCACGCTTATCTCCTGCGGCGAATATCATCAGGCTACGGGCGGCGGCTCGGAGGACGGAGGGGGCGAAGGAGAAAACAAGCCCACCCTTGACGACGACCCTACGAACGACTTCACCGTCCAGCTTCGTCTGAACGAGCAGCCCTTCAGTCCCGCCACCGCGGTAAACGTCTATTGGAACGACGGCTACAACGTCCATATCGCACCCGTTGATGACAGCGGCTTTGCCGTGATCGACGGACTTGACGGCGACTATAACGTCACCCTGTCCAGCGTTCCCTCGGGCTATGCCTACGATTCCAACGCTTACGTTGCTACCAACGATAACCGTAACATTATTATTGAAATGTATGACCTCAACCTTCTTCGCGGGTCGGGCAGCAGTGTTAACGACGTTTATAATATAAGCACTACCGGTGTTTATACCGTCACCATCAATTCCGAGCAGGATTACAGCTACCTCCGCTTCTCTCCCCAGGTAAACGGCGTTTACACCGTTGAGAGCTGGGTCAGTGCGGTTGAGGATGAGATCAACCCCATCTGCCTTGGTTATCTTGGCTCGTCGCACTTCGTCTACGGTGAATATCGCGTCACCGACACAGGCGTGTGCGGTAATTATACCCGTAATTTCATTCATACGGTCAAGATTGCCGATCAGAACATCAGCTCGGTCGGCGGTGGCTCGGTCACCTTCACCTTTGCCATCGGTGCCGAGACCAAGAGCGGCGTTTATCCCATCAACCTTACCTTTGCCGTGAAGCGTAACGGCGGCTTTGATATTGAGGGCACCAAGCAGGTTACTATGATGCCCGAGCAGGATTGGTCGGCGTTTGATTTTGGTGCCTTCAACAACCTTGCGGGCGGCGAGATCGTTGGTGCGGAAACGCTTTATCCCGGCACAACCGACTCCTATGCCTTTGATCAGGATTATTATAAGCTATGGAAGATTTCCGAGGGCGGCGACGGTGTTTATCACGTCTATGATAAGGATAAATATCCCGAGACCGACGGCTACGGCCCCATTCTCGTGGCGTATATCACCGAGCCCTGCCGCTTCCTTGACCGTTCCTTTACTACTATAGAGGATGCGGGAAATAACGCTCTGGTTATTCAGTCTACCTATAATTACAGGCTGTTTATCAAGGGCGTGGGTGCTCTTGCATCGGCGGGATATTACTGTACCACCGATTGCCTCTGCCACCTTGACGGCAGTATGGCGGTCTGTCCCATCGGCTGTACCGAATGCACGGAGAATTGCAAGCAGCTTCCACCCGATCAGATGGCGGTGCGTGGCTATGCAGATCTTGCCAATGCCGACGGCGTTGTTCCCGTGACAGAGGAGCTTGCTCTCTTCCTGCAGAGATACGTCTCTAATTCACAGTTCTTCTTCGCCGATGGAGAGGGCGTGATTGAGAACGATCCCGACCACCCCATCGACGCCTATGAGGACTCCCAATGGCTTTTCGCCTGCGGATACTATAAATAATTGGAATAAATATTCTGTTTTGGGGCGAGCCTGTTGACTCGCCCCGCTTTTTTATTTTGCGTGAGGCATCCCGTCCGATCCGACTCCGACACAATATATATTAATATAGGAAGAAACGAACACAAGATAAGCGGTTTTTTGCTCGGACGCATAACTATAATTTACAAAAGCTCAATAAATCGGACTACTTGCATAAATATACTGCATAAAGCGAATAATGGTGCATATTTATAACAGGAAAATGGCAAAATTCTTCAAAATTGTTAAAAATCTTTTAAAAACCTATTGCAAAATATTTAGTGATGAGTTATAATGTATGCGGATATATATTTTTTGTTTGAAAATATGTATCAAACCAACAGTTTTTCCGCCAACGGCTCGGCGGTACAATTAATCAGTTATTTCACGCAAATGAAATAAAAATTTTTTAAGGAGGATCTCTATTATGAAGAGAAACTTTAAGCTCATCGCGGCGGTTCTCGTTCTTGCAGTGATGGCTCTCACACTCGCTTCTTGTGAGTACATTGAGGGTACTGTAGGCGATATCAAGGATTCCGTTGGTAACGTCATTGACAAGATCGTTCCCCACGAGCATGAGTTCAGTGCAGATTGGTCCAGCGACGAGACCAACCACTGGCACGCAGCTATCTGTGACAAGAAGGACGAATGTGCTTCTGCTACCGCAGATCTTGCTGCACACACATTCGCAGACGGCGTTTGCTCCGTATGTGGATACAAGGCTGAGGAGGAGGCTCCCCACGAGCACGTCTTCGTTGACGGTAAGTGCGAGTGTGGCGAGGCAGATCCCAACTACGTTCCCCCCTGTACCGAGCACGCGTACAGCATCACCGTAACTAAGGAAGCTACCTGTACAGAGGATGGCGAAAAGACCCTTACCTGTACCGTTTGTGGCCATTCCGAGACTCAGACTGTTGCTCCCCTCGGTCACGAAGAGAAGACCATAGAGGGCACTGCTCCCACCTGTACCGAGACAGGCCTTTCCAAGGGTAAGGTTTGTAACGTATGTGGTGAGACTCTTACCGCTCAGTCCGAGATCGCTGCTCTTGGACACAACTTCGTAGAGGGTGCTTGCTCCGTTTGTGGCGAGGTTGATCCTAACTACAATGGTCCCGACATCTATGTTTTCGAATCTAGTACTTTGGAAAAGTTCGATGCTGGTGCAAAGGCTGACGGCGAGACCGAGCTTGTTGGTACCGATGGATTCTTTAAGCTTATTTATAGTGTTAAGACCAAGGTTGACGACACTTCCAACAAGCAGTGGGAAGATGGCTATGCAATCGGAGCTGACAAGGTTAACAGACTTGCTTGGGCTGCAAGCTCTTTCGTAAATGACGAAAAGGAAGGCACCAAGAACGTTGTTGAGATCACTGTAGACGGTACCGCTACTATCAAGGTATGGTGGATCTGCGGTGGAGAAGGCAGACAGGTTGCTATTTACAATCCTGACGGCACTATTCTTAAGCAGACCGAAATCACCGGTGCTAAGAATTCTCCCTATCTTGCAGAGTTCACTATTGATGTAGCAGGTACATACTATATCGGTAACGTAGGTGGTTCAAACTACTTCATCAAGCTTGAGGCTGCTGTTACTCCCGCAGAGGAAGAGCCCGCTAACGAGCTCAAGGTAACTACCACCGATACATACGGTTACAACGATCTTTATTCCTTCACTGCTGACGCAGAGGGTTACTACACCTTCAACGTTCCCGCAGGCCTTGGCTTCTACAGCAAGGCTAAGTATGACCTCTATAAAGAAGCAGAGGTTGACTACTATTACAATGAGAACGGTGCAACCGCAGTTATTGGTCTTAAGGCTGGCGAAACTCTTGAGTTCTACATTGGTGCAATGACTAAGGGCGATTGGCTTATCACCTGGTCCTTCGAGGCTGGTGAGGTTATTCCTGAGGTTGAGGTATGCAACCACTGGTGGATGACCGCAATGGGTCACGAGCAGATGGTTCTTCCTACCTGCCAGACAGGCGGCGTTATTGTAAGCGAATGCTGGAACTGTGGCGAGATCAAGATTGAGGAAGTTGGTCCCGATACTGTTGACGGCCACGACTACGTTACAAATTCTGAGACTTTCGTAGAAGTTACTTGTACCACTGACGGTTACAAGGAAGAGACTTGTTCTATTTGTGGCGACCATAAGGAAACCACCTTCGACCACGAGACCTATGGCATGCACGATTACATTGCCGACGAAGAAACCTATAAGGAAGCTAACTGTATGGAAGCAGGCTACGCTAAGTACACCTGTTCCGTATGTGGCGATTCCTATGAGGAGACCCCCGAGGCAGATCCTGCTTGGGGTCACAAGGACGTATACTACGCCGACTACAGCATCATGGTTTGTGAAGTTTGTAATAGAGTACAGATCGGCGTTTACGTAGATGCTACCGAGACATCCTATGGTATCCAGTTCGGTATGAACTATGGTTCCGGTGCTATCTTCTTCGCAGCTTTCAATGCTGACAATTCTGTATTCGAGATGTATGGTTATACCGCTACTCTTGCAGATGGCGTTTATACCATTACTCTTGATAACAACAATAACTATGAGACCAGTGCATACGGTCTCCTTAACGCTACCATCACCGTTAAGCCTGCTTGCGGCGGTGTTGACGTTACCATTACTCCCGCTGAGGGCGAGGCTGTTACCCTTAAGAACTATGAGGGCGACGGCGTTCACACTTACACCTATCCCTGCGACAAGATCTGTTCTGCTTGCTACGAGGAGACCAACCCCAACGCTACTCACACCATCGTACACGTAGAGGCTAAGGCTGCTACCTGCTACGAGGACGGTAACGTTGAGCACTGGTACTGCTCCGATTGTGGCATTGCTTGGACTGACGAGGCTCTTACTCAGCAGACCAACCTTAAGAGCGTAATCCTTCCTATGGCACACGGTGAGGCAACTCACGTAGAGGCTAAGGCTCCTACCTGCTATGAGAACGGTAACATCGAGTACTGGCTCTGTGAGGCTTGCGGTCAGGCTTGGCTTGACGAGGCTTGCACTCAGAACACCAACGTTCTTGCAGTAGTTCTTCCTATGGCACACGGTGAGGCAACTCACGTAGAGGCTAAGGCTGCTACCTGTACCGAGAACGGTAACATCGAGTACTGGCTCTGCGAGGCTTGCGGCCAGGCTTGGCTTGACGAGGCTTGCACTCAGAACACCAACGTTCTTGCAGTAGTTCTTCCTGCTCCTGGTCACGACTACGTTGACGGCATCTGCTCCGTTTGTGATGCAGTAGACCCTAACCACTATTTCGTAGTTTCTATCTCTGATGCTCTTGCAGCAGCAGATGGCAAGAAGGTTCAGGTTTCCGGTACTGTTTGTGCTATCAACACCGCTTGGAGCGATTCTTACGGCAACATCTCCGTAACTATCACTGATGCAGACGGCAACGAGCTTTACCTCTACAGACTTGCAACCAACGTAGCTCTCGGTGACATTATCACCATTAAGGGCGTTATGGCTACCTACAACAATGCAAGACAGATCGCTGCAGGAGCAACTGCTGAGATCACCGATCACGACACTAGCTATGACTATGTTGAGATGACTATTGAAGAGGCTATTGCAGCTGCTGACAACACCAACATTATCGTAACCGGTACCGTTGTTAAGATCAACACTGCTTACAGCAGCTCCTACAACAACATCTCCATTACCATTGCTGATGACAATGGCACTCAGCTTTACGTTTACAGACTTTCCGGCGGTTCCGATCTTGCTCTTAATGACATCATTACCATTAAGGGTGCTATGGCAACCTATAGCGGTTCTAGACAGATTGGAGGCGGTACTTACACAGATACCGGTGCAGATCACACCTGTACTAATTACTCCGATGCTACATGCACGAAGCTTTCTGCTTGCGTAGTTTGTGGTGCAACCACTGGTGAGCTTGTAGAACACAACTATGTTGATGGCGTTTGCTCCGGCTGCGGTGCTGCAGAGGGTGTAACCGTTACCGTATCCACTCTTGAATTTACCGAGACTAATATGACTTCCTTCAGTGAAACTGTTTCGTCCGTTTGGGAAGCAAATGGTGTAAAGTACACTAATGCTAAGGGAAGCTATAACAACAATCTTGCAAAATACAATGCACCCGCTCGTATTTACTCTGGTACTGTTTCCACCATTGAGTGCACTGGTATGACCAAGATTATTTTCCACGTAAACAGTGGAAAGGCTGTTACTGGTCTTACTGGTGGTCTTACTGATACCGCTAACTACACCGTAAGCGTTGACGGTTATACCGTTACCGTTGTATTCAACGCTCCCGTTGATTCTCTCAGTGTTACTGCTACTGCTCAGTTTAGACTTGACAGCATTGAGGTATATCACTAATAATTTTTGATTATTAGATAATAGTTAATGACCGCACCCCTTCGGGGTGTGGTTTTTTTATTGCTTTTTGCATAAATATTCCTGCTTTTTAGCATAAAGCCTGCAAAATGCTCGCTGTTTTCGCCGTAAAACCTAATAAAAATGAAATTTATTTTAAAATCTATTGCAAAACAAAACGTGCTATGCTATAATTTAAACATATTTATTGAATGAAATTCACGCATTACGCGTGAGAGGGAGGTGCCGTTTTGAATATCAAGGTGAAAACGCTTGTGTTTCTGATAGTCCTGGCGGTATCTCTGCCTTGTATGCTTACGGGACACCCTGTGCCCGAGCATACCCATCAGTACGGTATTACCTGGTCCTACGACGCCGAAAATCATTGGCAGACGGCGATTTGTACCGAGCGGGCGGATTGCTCTGACGCTATAACCTCCTTCGCACCACACGCGATTTCTGACGGTGTCTGCCGGCTTTGCGGATATCAGCCTACGCCCGTCGGTGACGGGGATACGGAAGGCGGCTCGGATAATATCTCCGATAACAACGGCTCAGGCAGTAGTGAAAATCCCGATGTTACTCCGCCCGACGTGGAGAACGGCACCGTCACACCGGAAACCCCGAATCCCGAAAATCCTAATCCTGAAAATCCCGATCCCGAAAATCCCGATCCCGAAAATCCCAATCCCGATGGGGAAGGGAATGGCGACACTCCTGCAGAATGTACCCATCAGTACCTCTCGGTCACCGAGAACCCCACCTGCACGAATGCGGGTAGTATTACCTACACCTGTACCCTCTGTGCCGATAGCTATACCGAATCTGTTGATCCTCTCGGACATACCGAGCAAACGGTTGACGGCACACCTCCCACCTGCACCTCGTCAGGACTCTCTAAGGGAAAGGAATGCTCTTTCTGCGGCGAAATTCTTCTGCCACAGAATGAGATCAAGCCATTGGGACACAGCTTTGCCGAGGGCGAATGTACCGTCTGCGGTGAGGTAGATCCTGATTATAGCATAGACCACCCCAACACTCTCCGCGTTAATACTACCGCAAATAATTGTTGGGTTGATAAGGTCAGCTTCACCGCTGATCAGTCGGGTGAGTATACCTTTACTCTCCCTGCGGGTCTTGGTGCCTGGGATGCCGATGATCACGCACACGGCAGCCCCGGACCTGTCGTGGACTCGCTTCACCCCAATTATTTTGCCAGAGAAACCACCTTTACCGTTCGCCTTGCGGCAGGTACGGTATACGATTTTTATATTGCCGCGTCCCGAATTGACAGCTGGAATATCACCTGGAGCTTCCTTGCCTGCGAGGTTAATCCCGACGAGCCCGAGATAGACGAGCCTGTCGATCCTGACGTTGACATCAGCGGCGTGTACGAAGGCACCGACGCCTTCGGAAATCAGCTCCTTGACGTAATTATAGACTCCGCACTCGGTACGGTCGTCTTCGATTATTATCACCCCTTGACCGGCCCGAACGTAGTAAATGCAACCTACGTTATTTCGGGCGGCAGCGTCCTTCTCTATGACTCTGACGGCAAGCTTCTTCATCCTCTCTCGGGTACGCTTACTTTAGAGAACGGCGTTCCCGCAATAGCCTCCTTTAACGCCACCCAGTATACCCTTACCCTTAAGGGGGAGAATGACGGCGGTGACGAAGCTCCCGATGAAGAAATAAAGGTCATCGACGGCATTATGACCGACGGACAGCGTAACAGCTTCAACGTTACGGCTGATAATATTTCGGTTGATAAAATGTACGTCCTCTTCACTCCGTCCCACAGCGGTGCCTATGATTTCGTCAGCTCGCATCTATTTGTTGCCACCATTTTCTACCGTGAGGGCGGCTCACCCTCCCGCGACAGGTACGACAGATACCTTCTTACAGAGGGGGAGGAGTATATCGTAGAAATTAACCTTGAATACATCGCCACCCCGGGCGATTATACCATAACTCCCATCTATCAGTATCCCGCAGGTCACGAGAATAATCCCGACTGGTATATTCTTGGCGAGGAAGAAAAATTAACCTGCGGCGGTGACGGTAGCATCGTATGGTATCAGTTCTATGCCGATCTTACGGGCGTATTTACTATCCGGATTACCACTCCCGGTGTCAAGGTAGTTATGTCTGCCGCCGCCGATTTTGTGACAAACACTATTGAAACCCATACTCTCGAGGTCGTTAAGGGCAGAAAATATTACTTTGGCCTCTCGGCAGAGGGAAGTGCCGAGCCCTTGAATATCAAATTTATCGCCTCGGTAAAGGAGGGTGAGATAACCACCGATGGCAGCCTCGTGAAGCCTCATAGCTTTACTATAGGTACAAACACCGCCACTCTTTCGGGAGGCAGCTATTTTATCTACAGGGCGATTGATAACGGCAATCTTACGCTGACACAGAACGGTGGCTTTACCTGGGCATTTGCCAATCTTCCCGAGACGGGCGAGCTTACGACCAATGCCTTGACGCTCCATCTTAATATCGGTGACCTGGTATATATTTATATACAGCCTGACGCCGTCGGCTCCGAGATAAGCTTTAAGGCTACCTTCGTCTCCGATCCGAAGAAGGCCTGGGAGGACGGTCCGTTTGTTCTCGATGGCAGCACTCCTACCGAGATAATTATTGAAGAAAATACCTACGTTTGGTTCCAGATCAGGGGTACGGTAGGCAGATTTTTGATACATTGGGATAATTCCAATGCCACGGTGACCTATGGCGACGAGATCTTTACAAACAACTCCGTCGTTGAAATTACCGACGCCTGGTTTGGCCCGGTCTTCAACGTTTTCCTTGAGGGGTACGCCGCCGGTATAGTAAATATCACGATCGTCAGGCTCTCCTGACCGTCTGTCCGATCTTCACAGGTAATCATTTATCCGCGTTTTCTGAAAGCATTCCCGTATGCCACAGAATAGCGGCAGTGCAGGGACACCTTTGTGTGTCC
Source organism: Eubacteriales bacterium (assembly GCA_045593345.1). Lineage (GTDB taxonomy): Bacteria > Bacillota > Clostridia > Oscillospirales > CAG-272 > UBA1740. The sequence continues at coordinate 327 of JAZNWM010000178.1, read as the reverse complement.
CTGCTTTTTTATTTATTTACACACATTATTCACGAAAATGCCGCATTTTTGCATTTTTTTGCCTAACGGTAGTCTTTTTTTTATCAATTACAGGAAAATATCCTACCCACCTTTTTGTTAGAATTCACCAAAAATAAAACCCGTTCTATTATTTCGCTGCCATCCATTTTTGTTACGTATTTATGTTGCAGCCGTTGGGCTTTTTGAGCTTCCAATCGGGCGAAATGTAAACAACACATTGCATTTTAGCATTTAAATAATACTTTATTAACCCACTTTTGAAATTGTTAAACATTTAACAGCTTTAAATGCAAATTACGAAAAACC
>JAZNWM010000177.1:0-1748 GCA_045593345.1 Eubacteriales bacterium | reverse complement strand
GCGATACGGCTGTTCCCTCGGGCGTTAACACCCATACTGCAACCTGTGCAGTTTGCGGTGAAACCGAGGAACAGGATTGTGTTTTCGGCCCCAAGTATATTGAGGGACCCTCCGAATACTCGAAGTATAATGCAACCGTGTTCGTTTGTCAGTGCGGTGCCTTCTCTCATCTTCTGGTAAGACCGAGCGACTGCGACCACGAGCTTGGCGATCCGATCGGCTACGAGGGTGCGGGCAAGCATTATCGCACCTGTGCTTGTGAAACCATCAGCGAGGAGGAGGCGTGCGACATTGTTGCATCCTATGTAAAGGGCCCCAGCGACTATGCAGAGCGTGACGTTATCATATATACCTGTACCGAGTGCGGCATATACACTATGACGCCCATAGAGGGCGAGCTTCCCACGAAGGACGAGGCGGTTGACAAGGAAACAGGCATCACCGTAAGCATCGGTGAAGGCTCTACCGTTATGCCCGAGGATGTCACCTTCAATGCTGATGAGATTGACGAGAGCAGGATCTCCGACGAAGAGATGAAAAAGATCTCCCAGGCAACAGGCGGAAGGGCAGAGTACGTGGCAGGCTACGATATGTATCTCAGCTACGGAGATTACGGCTACTCTAACGTCGGCAGCGTTGTGGTCAGCGTTCCCCTTGCAAATTATAACCCGAATTATAAATACGTTGCCTGCTATCTGAACGACGGATACGAGTACGTAACCTCCTCCGTATGTGTAAACTACGATGATAAAGAGTGCGTAACCTTCGTGGCAGATCACTTCAGCATTTACATTATCGTAAGAGTTGAGGAAAGTAGTATCCCCGAGCATCAGCACGTATTCGTTGACGGCAGATGCGAGTGCGGCGAGACCGATCCCGATTACATCCCCGACGATCCCACCGATCCCGACGACGAGGGTGAAAAGGATCACTCCAAGTGCCTTGAGGAAGCAAGCGGCTGGAAGAGATTCTGGAACGCTATCGGCAACTTCTTCCGCCGCATCTTCTCCAAGACCGTAAAGTGCGTCTGCGGAGATGAGGTGGATAAGGACGCCTACACCGAGTTCAAGAACATCTTCAAGCAGAACAGGAAGTAATTTGAGATTAAATTTGCTTTATTTTGCTGATTAATACTAAAAGCACCACCCGTTTGGGTGGTGCTTTTCTTGACTTTTTAATTTATCCGCTGTCCTTGGAGCTTTTATCCATCTAAAAAGAGCACCCACAAGGAGTGTCCTTGAGAGCGGTATTACGCTGCGTTGCTTTGCTTTGGTGCGGCACAGTCCAGTAAGTCCATCTCCAAAACAAGCATTACAGAGAGGCACTTGGATTACGGGGAGAGCAAGGCAAAAACGATTGATAATCGTTTTTGATGAAGCGATGTCTCGCGTTGCGAGTCGGACGAGACGAGTGTACCGAGGCGAAGTGCGACGACACAAAAGCAGACGGGAAAGAACCCGCAGAACCCAAAGGGTTCTTGGAGAGCAAGCTAGAAATAACTGATTGTTATTTTTAGCGAAGCGATGTCCCGCGTTGCGAGCAGAGCAAACAAGGCTTGCCTTGTGAAGCAAGGCGACACAAAAGCGGACGGGATGGGGTGGATGCCCCTATCCGCTCCAAAAGAAAAAGCACTCGTAGAGAAGGAGCGGATTACGCTGCGTTGCTTTGCTTTGGTGCGGCACAGTCCAGTAAGTCCATCTCCAAAACAAGCATTACAGAGAGGCACTTGGATTACGGGGAGAGCAAGG
>JAZNWM010000176.1:0-10420 GCA_045593345.1 Eubacteriales bacterium | reverse complement strand
TGTTTTCCAACTCCAATTTGATGCGCTGCATACCCAGTCGATGCGCCAGCGGTGCATAGATATACATGGTTTCCAGCGCGATGGTACGCTGCTTTTCGGGCGATTTAGCCGCCAGTGTACGCATATTGTGCAAGCGGTCGCACAGCTTGATAAAGATAACGCGGATATCCTTGGTCATAGCGAGCAGCATCTTACGGATGTTCTCGATATGAGCCTCCTCCTTGTCGGCAACCTGCACCTGAATTATTTTAGTAAGACCGTCCACGAGAAGTGCCACGTCCTTGCCAAACATCTTGGAAATAATCTCAAGATTGGTCTTATCAGCACAGTCCTCAACGGTATCGTGAAGAAGTGCCGCACAAATAGAGTCGGTGTCAAGACCAAGCTCGGCAACGATGGTAGCCACCGCGACGGGATGGCTGATATATGGCTCACCGCTGAGACGCATCTGTCCCTCGTGGAGCTTATCTGCATAGTCATAGGCCTCGATTATCTTGTTGAGATCGTACGCACGGTCGTTTTTTGACAGATAATCGAGAAGCTTTTTCATTTCAATATACATAGAAAATTACCCGAAATCAGCCCTTGCGGATCATCTGTGAACGCAAGCGGCGAAGAAGAGTGGATTTGTCCAGCTTCTTCTTTGTAGTAGAATAGTATAATTTGAATTTGTAGACGTCGGGAGCTATGTCCTCAATGGACAGGATGTTAAGCTCCTTGAATACCATAATTATTATTTTCAGCTTTATGTAGCCGATGCCCGAGCCGCCCTCGGTGTTCTGCAGTCTTGCGATAATGTCCCTGTGCTTCAGGGTATCAATGCCGCACCTGGTAAGATTCTGAATAAGTCTGTATACTACGGCAAAATCCTCTCTGTCGGGAAGGATATTCTCTTCCTCGGTGAAGGCGGCACCGTTTTTAATCTCCTCAAAGCGGGCAAGCTCGCCCCTCTGCTTCTCCTTCTCGGATACCGAGGGCTTGACATCTCTGACGATGATCTGCACACTCTCTCTTCCGCCCCACTCGTTAACGTCAAGGTTAAACAGCACGTCCACCTTATCACCTACGTAAACGCCGAGAGAATCGGGAGAGTTGGAGAAATACATACAGGACAGCGTATATCTGCCGTTGCCAAGCGAAAGCCTGGTATGCTTACCCTCGCTGATGCCGTTGATATCGTTGACGGTCACACCGCGAAGGACGAATGCAGGAATGGGATTTGATACGCCGAAGGGCTCAAGCATCTGTATGCTCTTGGCAAGGGCGAGATTTACATCGTTGAAGCTAAGCTCGCAGTCTGCCTCCACAGTCTGGATCATATCGGCCTCGGTAAGATTTGCCCTAGCATATTCGTTGATAAGACGTCTGAAGCTGTCAAGCTCGCCTCTGGTGACAGAAAGGCCCGCCGCAAGCTCGTGACCGCCGAATTTTACAAGATGCTCCTGACAGTAGCAGAGAGCGTCAACAAGGTTCATACCCTTGATGCTTCGTCCCGAACCCTTACCCACGTCGTCGGGCGAGGGGTTGTCAGACTCGTTGCCCTCAAAGGACACGAGTATGGCGGGACGGGTATATTTCTCGGTTATGCGGGATGCAACGATACCGATAACGCCGTGATGCCAGTTGTCAGCGTCAAGAACGATAACCGGATTCTCTTCAATATCATACTTCTCTATCTTCTCGTATGCCTCAAGCATAATCTTGTTTTCCTCTGCCTGACGCTCCTTGTTCGTACGGCAAAGCTCCTCCGCGATCGCCTTGGCACCTGCCTTATCCTTTGATAAGAACAGCTCTACTGCCATAGATGCGGTCTTGATTCTGCCCGCCGCGTTGATACGGGGGGCGAGGGTGTAGCCGATGTAGCCCGAGGTGATCTTAGTCTTTTTCTTACGCTGTGCCGAACGTTGTGCGTCATTCTTCGCAGAGGCCGCTTCTATAAGTGCCGCAAGGCCGATTCTTTCTGTGTTCTCGATCATTGCGAGGCCGTATCTTACGATAATACGGTTCTCCTCCTTTATAGGCATAACGTCGGCAATAGTACCGATGGCAACAAGGTCGGCATAGAGAGAGAAGATACGCTTTGCAGCCTCAATACGGCTTCTGCCAAGCACACGCTCCTCATATCCGCAGATAAGCTTGAATACTACGCCAACGCCTGCCAGCTCCTTGAAGGGATACTCACAGTCCGGCCTGTGGGGATTGATGACCGCCATCGCGTCGGGAAGGTCGGATCTGCATTCGTGATGGTCTGTTACGATGAAATCAATACCGATGCTTTTAGCGTATTCCACCTCCTCAACGGCGGTTGTGCCGGTATCTACGGTAATAATAAGCCTACAGCCGTTTTCCTTTATGGCATCAATTGCCTGAGTGGAAACGCCGTAGCCCTCGCCTGCTCTGTTGGGGATATAATAATCCACATCGGCACCGAGGGATTTGAGGTAGAGATAGAGCGTACAGACAGAGGTAACTCCGTCAACGTCGTAATCTCCGTAGACGGTAATCTTATCTCCCCGACCTATAGCGGCCCTGATACCGTCAATGCCCTTTGCAAGATCCTTCATTTTGAAGGGATTCATAAGCATTTCGCTTTCCATATAGAGGAAAGCCTTCGCTGACTCCACGTCTGTGTAGCCGCGGTTGTAAAGAAGCTTGGCGACGACAGTATTGATACCAAGTGCGGATGCAATTTCCTGCACACTGGAGTTATACTGTGACGTCTCATTTGATTTAATTAGCCAGTTCTTCTCCTTCTTTTCTTTGATTTTCAGCATTATAATAAAACCAAGTGGGGCAACGCCCCGCCTTTCATTTAATATGCACCATAAGCTTGGAATTGCCTCCAAGGGAGCCGCAGTCTCGGTTTCACCTGCGAAAAGGAATTGAATATTGCAGTTCAAATGAATATCAGCCTTTGAGCCGGGTATCAGGGCTCGTAGCTTTTTATAAGCTCAAGAGCGGTGCGAAGACCGTCGATTGCGGCACTCGTAATTCCGCCGGCATATCCCGCACCCTCGCCCGCAGGGTAAATATTATGATACCCGATAGCCTGCCTTGTATCCGTTTGACGAAGAATTCTCAGCGGAGCACTCGTCCGCGTTTCAGCACCCGTAAGAATAGCATCGGGAGTTGCAAAGCCCTTGATTTTTCTGTCAAAATCTACAAGAGCCAACTTGATTCCCTCACAAACATAGGAAGGTAAATATTCTTCGGGACGGGCTATTTTTACATTATTTCCGGACATATAGCTGGGCAGAATACGTTTCGGCTCTGTTTTACAAGCACTGCTCATAAAATCGCCAAGGGTAATTATGGGTGCGGAATATCCTCCGCCTCCCGATACGTATGCCCCACGCTCGATCCTTCTTTGAAATTCAATCGCCGCCATAGGCGTTGAGCCGTAGTCCTCGGGAAAAATGCTGGTCACAACGGCAGAATTAGAGTTGGTAAGCGAGCGGTCGCTGTAGCTCATACCGTTAACAACGACGCCACCCTCCTCGCTTGTTGCGGGAACGACGACACCGCCGGGACACATACAGAAGGTATAGGTTCCTCTCGTCTTCGTGTTGTGCGATAGGGTGTACTCGGCGTGGCCGAGTCTTGAGTTATAGACCGCCGAGCCGTACATAGCGTAGTCAATATCCGCCGCAAGATGCTCTATTCTCATACCTACCGAGAAGGATTTTGCCTCAACCGAGAAATTCCCCTTAATAATATTCTCGTAGGTGTCTCTTGCACTGTGGCCGATAGCGAGTATCAATGCACCGCAGCCAATCTCTCCGCCGCTTGTCATAACGGCAGAAACAGAGCCATCCTTTACAATGGGATAAAGATATTTCGTATGATAAAAAATGCTGCCACCAAGCTCACAAATACGGTCGATAATACGATCAACAACAACCGCCAGCACGTCTGTGCCGATATGGGGCTTGGCAAGATAGCGAGTCTCCTCGGGAGCACCGAATTCAATAAATTTCTCTAAAACGTAGCTTGAGAGCGGGTCGTTAATTCTGGTCACAAGCTTGCCATCCGAGAAGGTGCCTGCACCACCCGCACCGAACTGAATATTGGTGTCGGTATCGAGAATATGCTCGTCCTCAAGCCGTCTGACCGCAGCCTTACGCTCGGTGACAGAGCCTCCACGCTCTAAAATGATCGGACGGTAGCCCTCCTCTGCCAGCATAAGTGCGGCGAAGAGTCCCGCAGGACCCGAGCCAACCACGACGGGAGGTGCACTAAGGCTCTTCTCTGCACTCCGACAGACGTCAAGTGAGAGGGGCTCCTGTATAGATATGCCAAGCCTTCTCTGCCTTTCGGCGTCAATTTTAGGAAATGAGCCCGACACCGCAACAGAGTAGACGAAGAATATCTCGGGCTTACGTCTTGCATCCACGCTGCGGCGGAATATCCAATACTTTTCTGCATAGGAAAGGAGTCCCGCACGCTTGAGTATCCCCCTTGCAACCGAAAACGCCTCTGTCTCAGAGGCGTTAACAGGAAGCTTGACATTGTTTATCAGTAGGAATTCTTTAGTAAAATCCATACCTGCTCCATTAACCGAATAGCGAGGAAATTGTAGGAAGCTCGCCTATCTCCATATATCTTACAACGAGCCAGAACAGTATTGCTAAAATCAGGCAGTTGAAGGCAAGTAAGACTTTGCCGCCACGTCCTGTGAATAATCTCTTTTTCATATCAACCTCGAATTATGAGTTGTTTTCGTGTAAATACTTATCGCTGACAAGCTCTTTAACAAGGAACTTACGAAGCGAATCCTCTGTGAAATCACGCTTAAGCTCGCTCTCCTTGGCAACCGAGATAACGCCGGTCTCCTCCGAAACAACGATGATTATAGCGTCGCTTACCTCGCTAAGACCTACAGCCGCACGGTGACGTGTGCCAAGCTCGCTTGTAAGCTGGGTGTGCTTAGGAAGAGGGAGAATACAGGACGCAGCCTTGATTCTGTTGCCCTCAATAACCACCGCACCGTCGTGAAGAGGTGCCTTATCGTAGAACAGATTGCGGATAAGATAGTCGCTTACGTCGGCGTTGATGGCAATACCCGAATTGCTGATGTCGTCTATGTTTGTGGTGCGTCCGATAACGATAAGTGCACCCGTCTTCTCGGCAGCCATAACGTGAACAGACTTGCAGATATTGTCGATAGCCTTGTACTGCAGCTGCTTCTTATGGGCGGTGTCACCCAGAGTACGAATTCCCTTCAGCGATCCCGAGCCAATGGTCTCAAGAATATCTCTGATCTCGGGCTGGAATATAATAACTATTGCCAGAGCACCAATTTGAAAGACACCTGATAAAATATATCTGACTCCCGTAAAATCAAAAACGACCGCAAGAGCGTAAAGAATTATACAAATAAAAATGCCGACCAGCAGCGTTCCGGCCTTACGGCTGCGGAAGAAGCTGAATACGAAATAAAACAGCACAGCCAGGATAAGAATATCCACAGCATCCGTCCATTTAAAGTTATTAAAAATGCTTTTGACGTTCTGGACAAAGGAGGAAAAGCTCTCGTTTATCACGATGGAAAGTAATCCGTTCATCTCAAAAGCCTCCGATCTTAAATAATAATTCATTTTATTATAGCACACGTAAAATAAAAAAGCAATACATTTTGCGAGGATAATAATGATTTTTTTTACATTTTTTTGCATAAATCAAGTTAATTAAAACAATTTTACGTCTCGGTATTGACAAAAGGCTGTTGTTTTGATATAATTTGTATCAAATGATACACTTTTGAGGTTCAAATGGAAATTATCAAAATTTTAAAGCATAGCTTTCTCTTTTCAGGCATTGACGAGAGTACGCTTGCTGAGATTATCAAGGACTCACCGCCAAAGGTCGCTACCTTTAAGCGTGGCGAGGAGGTCTATTCCTTAACAAGCGGCGAGGGGATGGTAGGCTTCGTTATGTCGGGCAGATGTGAAATAAGGCTTGACCGATGCGGCAGCCGAACCGTACTGAATATTCTTGGTGTCGGCGACTCCTTTGGTGTGCTTTCGGTATATTCTGCCGAGGAATATCCTACGAAAATTTATGCAACGAAAAATAGCGAGATAATCTTCTTTGACGGTTATCAAATACGCGATTTTGTAAACAATTATTCGCAAATATCTCAAAATCTCATCAAATTTCTCGCAGGAAGAATAGCATTTCTCAATAAAAAAATCGCAACCTTCTCCCCTTCTCGCGTCACCGACAGGCTGGCAGTATTCCTCCTCTGTGAGCGAGAGCGACAAGGGACCGACGAGCTTTCCTTCAACTGTCAGAAGACGGCAGAGGAGATCGGTGCTGGACGTGCCTCGGTCTATCGGGCAATCGAGACGTTGGAGGATCAGGACCTCATAAAAAGCTCCGACAAGAAAATAATTATAATTGACCGTGGAGGTCTTGAAAGGATAACCAAATGAAAAAAATAATCGCACTTTTAACACTTATTATGCTTCTTACCACAGTTTTCGCCTGCACGCCTGCCGACGAAACGCAAATTAAGGTTGGCTTCCTCGCAGGGCCTACCGGCATCGGAATGGCGAAGATGATTAACGATTACGGCGGAGAGCCTGCAAGCGAGCAGTACGATTTTATTAAATACACCGCACCGAATACCGCTATGACCGACCTTAAGGAAGGAAATATTGACCTTGCCTGCGTATCAACCGAGCTTGCTGCTAAATTCTTTAACGAGGGTGCGGATATTCAGGTGCTTGCTATCAATTGTCTGAATTCCATCTGCCTTATGACCAACGATAACGTTGAGATTCATTCCATAAGTGATCTTGAGGGCAAAACAATCTACACCTCAAATCAAGGCACCCCCAAGCTTATTTTCAAGGCTTTGCTTGATGCCTACGGCGTAAACGCCACCATTGCTCACACAATCGGCGAGGGTGACGGTGCAATTACCATAAATTCACCCGACCAGATAGCACCCGTTATTGTGCAGAACAAGGCGGATATTATTCTTACGCCCGTTCACATAGCCTACAACGCTATGGCAAATCCCAAGACACAGCACAAGGTCACTCTTGATATCGACACCCTCTGGGACGCAAAATTTGACACCCCCATAGCGATGGGTTGCCTTGTGGCAAGACGGGATTTCGTAGCAGAGCATCCCAGAGCCGTCGAGGCCTTTCTGAATGAATACAAGGCATCCATTGAATATATGTCTGATAGTGCAAATATTGACTCTGCCGCGGAATATGTAGTAAATTCTACGGTTTTGCCTAATCTTGAGCCCGCAAAGGGTGCTCTTACAGAGCTTAAGGACGGCATCAGATATATCGACGGCAAACAGATGAAGGAATTACTCATCGGCATCTACAAGGTGTTCGGCGTTAACGTAATCGGCGGAAAGCTCCCCGATGACAGCTTCTACTATGAAAAATAAGTACCTGAAAAAAGTGCTTGGTACAATCGGCGTATTCGCCTTCTGGCTTCTTGTCTGGCAGGCATTCTCGCTGATTGTAAACGACGGCTATCTCCTTCCCTCGCCAATTGAAGTACTGACAGCTCTTATCGGGCTTTTCGGTAAGGCGAGCTTCTATCGGGTGGTTTTCTTTTCCTTTTTAAGAGTGCTTCTCGGACTTGTTATCGGTATTCTGGGCGGTCTTATTCTCGCCTTTGGCTGTCATCACTCCTCGCTTCTCCGCAGGCTCCTCACTCCTGTCATTTCAATTATAAAGGCGATGCCTGTGGCAACCTTTATTCTGATACTCTGGATCACTCTTCGCGGGTCGGCTCTTACGGTATTTATCGGCTTTATTATGGTTATGCCCATCATTTTCCAGAATACCCTGGAGGGACTTGATTCGCTTAATACCGAGCTTGACGAGCTAACCCTGGTTTTTGAATTTGGCTTCATCAAGCGGCTTCGGGTGTTTGTTTTCCCATCCCTGCTTCCCTATCTCTCTGCGGCAATAATTACCTCGGTAGGCTTGGCGTTCAAATCGCAGATTGCCGCCGAGATTATTGCCTATACCAAGAATTCCATCGGTCAGTACATCTACGATGCGAATTTCAGCCTGCAGACCGACCTTGTTTTCGCCTGGGCGGTGGTTATCGTAAGCTTCAGCATCGGGCTTGAGAGCCTCTGCAGAAAGCTTCTTCGGAGGATGAAAAATTATGCTTGAAATTAAAAATCTGACTAAAAAATATGAGAGTAAAGTACTCTTTAACTCCTTCTCATATAGCTTTGCCGATCGGGGCATCTATACCCTTGTTGGCGAGAGCGGTATCGGTAAAACCACCCTTCTTCGCATTATCGCAGGCCTTGATACCGACTACTCGGGCGAGGTGATCGGCGGGGGCATCAGCAGAGTTTCAATGGCTTTTCAGGAGTACCGACTTTTTCCCCATCTTTCTGCACTTGATAACATCATTTTCGCAATTAGCGACAGAAAAGACGCGGCAGTTTTAGATAAAGCCACAAAAATACTTGATAGGCTGGGGTTCACTTCAGAGGATATGAGGCTTCGTCCCGCCGAGCTTTCGGGCGGTATGAGGATGCGTGTTTCGCTGGCCAGGGCTTTTCTGAAGGACACCCCGATACTCCTTCTTGACGAGCCTACCAAGGAGCTTGACCAGCAGAACGCCGATACCGTCAGAGAGATCATCTCCGAGCTATCCCGTGACAGACTTGTCATTATCGTATCTCACGATGAGGCAGATGCAGGATTTCCCGACTCTGCCGTCATTTTACTCTAAAAATCTTAAATTTTTATGGCCGTTTTACAGAAAACGGCTTTTTTATTTAAAATACTTGCAAACTCCGCTTTGTTGTGGTATAATGATATTTGTAAAATTTTGTTTTTGAGAGGTGCTGACAATGGCTGCTGATATTTCCGAAAGAATAAAAGCCGTATATCCTACACTGTCCAAGGGACAGAAGAAAATTGCGAATGCCGTACTTAATGAATATGATAAGGTTGCCTATCTCACCGCGGCGAAGCTTGGTGATATGGTAGGCGTTTCCGAGTCTACCGTCGTCAGATTTGCCGACGAGCTTGGCTTTGAGGGCTATTCACAGTTCCAGCTTGCCGTCCAGGAGCTCGTACGCATCAAGCTCACCCCAAATCAGCGTATTGAGATTACAAAGCAGCGTATCGGACGGGGTGATATCATCGACAACGTTATGGAGTCGGACATCAATAAGATCAGATACACCCTTGAGCATCTTGACAGAGAGGCCTTCCGCTCTGCTGTGGACGCCATTCTTGAATCTAAAAACATTTACGTTATGGGTGCAAGAAGCTCCGAGCCTATCGCAAGACTGCTCTCCTACAACCTTTCGCTTATTTTCGACAACGTAAGGCTCGTTGTTCCCACCTCCTCTGCCGAGGTATTTGAGCAGATGTATTCCGTAGGAGCCGAGGACACTGTTATTGCCTTCTCATTCCCCAGATATTCCTCGAAGATGATTAACGGCGTCAGGTTCGCAAGACAAAAGGATGCGAAGGTTATTGCCTTCACCGACTCGCTTGTGTCTCCTATCGCCGAGTTTGCAAATTCTCTGCTGATCGCACAGTCTGATATGGCATCCTTTATGGATTCGCTTGTTGCACCCCTCAGCATCATCAACGCCATAATCATTGAGATTACCGCACGCCGCGAGGAGCAGATTACAGAGAGGTTTGACGCCCTTGAGAAGCTTTGGGATGAGTACGAGGTCTATGCAAAGCGTTGAATATAATATAATTAAATTAGCCGTTATCGGCGGCGGTGCCGCAGGAATGATGGCGGCAGGAACGGCCTCGCTCTACGGTGCCGAGGTGACTGTCTTTGAGTCTACCGACCGTCTGGGCAAGAAGCTTGCTATCACCGGCAAGGGCAGATGCAACGTCACTAACAATTGCACGAGAGATGAGTTTCTTGAGGCCGTGACTAAAAATCCGAGATTCCTCTACGCCCCTCTGTCAGCATTCTCCACCGAGGATACTATGACTCATTTTGAGTCGCTTGGCGTATCTCTGAAAACCGAGCGTGGCCGAAGAGTCTTTCCTGAGAGCGAGCGTGCTATAGATATCGTAAACGCTATGCGTGTGTATTCCTCCGCCGCAATGGTTATATACAAAAAGGTCACTCTTATTGAGAAAACCGAGGGCGGATACACCGTTACCGCAGGAGGCAAAAAATACGACTTTGATAAGGTGATTATAGCTACCGGTGGTAAGTCCTATCCCCTGACGGGCTCGGATGGCTCGGGCTACCGACTTGCAATGCGACTCGGACACTCTGTCACCGAGCTGAAGCCCTCGCTGATTCCCCTTACAAGCAGCTCGCCTCTTTGTCGGAAGATGCAGGGATTGTCGTTAAAAAATGTAAAAATTAGTATAAAAGACGAGGCAGAAAGGATAATCTACAACGATTTCGGCGAAATGATGTTTGCACACTTTGG
>JAZNWM010000175.1:0-5967 GCA_045593345.1 Eubacteriales bacterium | reverse complement strand
TTTAATAACGTCTTTATCCTGAACGTCACGACCGAGATATTCGTGCGCTACGATCGGGTTCTTACCGTTAATAATAACCGAATAGTCGCGACGCTTGTAGAACATACCAAGGTCGATGCCCATAACCGAGGAGTAGTACATACACTTGCCCATACCGCCCTCATCGGGAGAGATGATCATAGTATTCTCGGGATCGATGTCAATGTCGGGGTATCTGCGAAGCATAGCCTTTATCATCTGATAGCTGGAGCGTACGTCCTCAAAGCCGTGAAGAGGAATTGCATTCTGGACACGGGGATCGTGAGCGTCAAAGGTAATAAGGTTGGTAACTCCCATACTGACGAGCTCCTGGAGTGCGAGAGCACAGTCAAGCGATTCTCTGCCCGATCTCTTATGCTGTCTGCCCTCGTAAAGCATAGGCATAATAACGCTGATCCTACGTGCCTTACCGCCGATAGCACCGATGATCCTCTTAAGATCCTGGAAATGATCGTCGGGACTCATAGGAACGGTCATTCCGTACATATTATATGTTACGCCGTGATTGAATACGTCGCATATAATATAAACGTCGTTGCCTCTCAGGGACTGCTGGATAGTACCCTTAGCCTCGCCGCTACCAAATCGGGGACAGCGTGCATCTACAAGGAAGCTACCGTCACTGTCGTGATGACGCCACTCCTTGAGGTAATAATCCACCTGGGATGCAAAATCCTCGCATCCACGCATACCAATAACACTAAGCTCTCCGTATAAAGTGTCCTTCATTCTTACTGCTCCAACTATTCTTATTATTCTTTTCCTGACAGATATGAACATCTTTCAGCCATTACATTATAAAACAAAATTCGCCCAATGTCAATATAATTATTTAAAATATATCAAACTAAGAGGAGAAAATCTATGCCAAATTCCCAAGGAACGCTGAGAGTCCGAGCCTATACCGCCGGCGGAGCTCTTCCCGTCGCGGGTGCCATTGTACGCATCATAGGTGCATCCGAGGACAACAAATCTGTAAGCTTTACCTCGGTGACCGACAGAGACGGACTGTCTGAATTATTTACCCTACCTGCACCCGACAGAGATCTGTCCCTCGCACCAAGCCCCGAGGAGCTTCCCTACTCGCTATACGATCTTGAGATATCGGCAGAGGGATATATTACCAAGCACATATTGGGACTTACCGTTTTTTCCGGCATAAATTCAATACAGCTCGTCAGTATGATCCCCGGCTTAGGCAGGACGGTAGAGGATTATCCCAGAGGAAGCATCAACTATATTATTCCCGAAAACCGCGATTTACAATAAATAAAGGAGGACGGTATGCCAAACCCAAGAATACCCGAGCAGATAGTAGTACATATCGGCTCGCCGGACTCGGACGGTATGAATGTTACCGAGAGCTTTGCCGATTATATTAAAAACGTAGCGTCAAGCGAGATATATCCCACCTGGCCCGAGGAGGCTCTGCGGGCAAATATTCTTGCACAGATCTCGGTTGCCCTGAACCGCGTGTATACCGAGTTTTACCGTAGCAGAGGTTATAATTTTGATATAACAAGCTCGCCTGCGTACGACCAGACCTATATTTACGGCAGGGATATTTTCGGCAATATATCTGAGATAGTTGACGAGATATTTGATAGCTATATAAGACGGCAGGAGTTTATAGAGCCGCTGTTCGCCACCTTCTGCGACGGAATTGAGGTAAGCTGCGACGGTCTTTCACAATGGGGGAGCGTAGAGCTTGCAAATCAGGGGCTTGATTATTTCTCTATTCTTCAAAGCTATTACGGTAATGATATCGTCATTGAGAGAGACGTTCCCGTTGAGAATATTCCATCAAGTGCACCGCCTGTCACCCTGCGAGAGGGAGATACGGGACGTGACGTAGAGCTGGTACAAAGAAAGCTTAACAGAATATCAACCAATTACCCGGGCATCCCGAAGATTTATCCTGCCGACGGCTTCTTTGACAGCTCCACCACCGATGCGGTAAGGAAGTTCCAGGAGGTGTTCGGTCTTGATCAGGACGGTCTTGTGGGTCGGGCAACCTGGAATCAGATACAGTTTATTTATAACGCGGTAAAGAAGCTTTACACCGTAAATTCCGAGGGAATAAGAATAACCGACGTATCCACCAGGTTTTCCGACACGCTGTCCGAGGGCTCAAGCGGTGAGGGTGTTCTTACGGTACAGTATTATCTCAGCTATATTGCCCTGTTCGTTCCAACGGTGGTTGAGGCTGCTATGGATGGCAGCTTCGGGCCTGTAACGGCAAATGCAGTACGCTCATTCCAGCGAACATACGGTCTTCCCGAGACAGGAGAGGTTGACAGAGCAACCTGGGACAGAATGGAAACCGTATATTATGAGATCGTATCCGAGATTGACTATGAGTTCTTCGGTGGCAGGATACTTCCCTTTCCGGGTCGGATATTGCGGGAGGGCATTGAGGGAAATGACGTCAGAGTTCTGCAGGAATATCTGAATTATTTATCCGGGAGCTATCCCGAAATACCGAGGACAAACGTTGACGGTGTTTTCGGCCCGTCAACCGCCGAGCAGGTAAGACGCTTTAAGGAACGATTTGATATTCCCGGAGCAGAGGATCGGGTTAATGCCCCTGCCTGGAACGCTATTGCCAGCATTTACGACGATCTTTATAACGGCGAAAGCGTAAACGAGGGGCAATATCCCGGGTACGACATTTCATAGGAGGGAAAATGTATAGAATTAACGATAAATCCGCTGCCATACGCAATATTCAGAAATTCCTTGCCAGAATCAGTAGCGACAGAGCTGTTGTACCCAACGGGGTTTATGATGAGAATACCAGGCTTGCAATTGTTGATTTTCAGTCAAGGATGGGCATAGCTCCTTCGGGGACTGTAGACCGAAGAACGCTTGATATGATTTATTCGGAATACATTTCTAAAATAAATAATGATACGCTTGCAAAGGGCGTAGGCTCCTTTATATCATTTCCCTTGAGAGAGGGAGAAATGAATGAGGCTGTTATACATCTCAACAAAACGCTTTCAGACCTGCTTGACCATTACGGCATCACACATAGGCTAAGAAGCAGCAGCTTTTATTCCACAGAAACGGCAGAGGCAGTAAAAATTATGCGAAAAATCTACCTGCTACCCGAGGATACCTTGGTTGACGAGGAGCTATATATCAGAATGATGGCTGATCATTCTTCGTTAGGTGAGTAGCTCTCAAATTATTTTAGGAAAAGGTGTATTTTCCCTGCCTTTGGGAATAATTAGGTAAGGATAAATGGAAAGGTGCGATGCGATGAGCAATAATTTTACCCTAAAGGCTGAAAATGCCCTTAACAGAGCCGTAACCATAGCGGAGGAATACGGCCATACCTATATTGGAACCGAGCACGTTCTACTGGCTCTTGCAGAGGATGAAACCTCCTGTGCTTCGATTCTTATGAAAAAATACAGAATTACCGTTGATAAGCTTTCCTCGGCTGTAAAGGAATATTCGGGTGTGGGAGCACCCACTCACTTAAGCTCAAAGGACACTACGCCGAAGTGCCGCAGACTGCTTGAAAGCTCCTATAAAATAACAAAAAAATATGGCTCGGAGAAGATAGGAACCGAGCATTTGCTGCTTGCGATTCTTGAAGAGAAGGAGTGCGTAGCCTCAAAAATCTTGATAAAAATTGAGGCAGACGTGCTTGGAGTCAAGGATAGCGTTATGGGCTTTCTTCGGTCGTCGCAACGAGGCGTGATATATGCCGAGAGTGTCAGCGAAAATAACATTCCAAATCTGACAAAGTACGGCAGGAATGTCACCGCCCTTGCAGAACGGGGCGAGCTTGACCCTGTTATCGGTCGAGAGACCGAGACCGACAGAGTCATCAGAATCCTCTCACGAAGGAGCAAGAACAACCCCTGTCTTATCGGTGAGGCCGGCGTAGGTAAAACTGCAATAATTGAGGGACTCGCCGAGCGGATAGTAGAGGGACGTGTTCCCTCATCCCTTATGGGCAAGACCATAATTTCGCTTGATCTGACCTCTATGGTGGCTGGTGCGAAATACCGCGGTGATTTTGAGGAGAGAATCAAGAGTGTAATGAGCGAGGCATCAAAAAACAAGTCGATAATTTTGTTTATTGATGAAATCCACACTATAGTTGGTGCGGGGTCGGCCGAGGGGGCAATTGATGCAGCAAACATTATGAAGCCCGAGCTCTCCCGCGGTGATATTCAGCTGATAGGGGCTACAACCCTTGCGGAGTACCGCAAATATATAGAAAAAGACAGTGCCTTAGAGCGAAGATTTCAGCCCATTCTCGTTGAGGAGCCCACGGTTGCGAAGACGGTGGATATTCTTATGGGACTGAAGGACAGATACGAGGCACACCACAGAGTGATCATTACGAAGGAGGCAATTGATGCCGCTGCAAGACTGTCCGAAAGATATATTCAGGACAGATTTCTACCCGACAAGGCAATTGACGTTCTTGACGAGGCCTGTGCACTTGCGAATATCGTCTTGAGTACAGATACAGAAAAATCAATAAAATTAAGAGATAAAATAAGGCAGACAGGAGTTGACCGAAGAAATGCCATAAACCGTCGTGATTTTGAGCTGGCAATAAATCTGAAGGAGCTGGAGAAGCTTTACGCCGATGAATTAAAGGATGAGATGCAGCTTTCCGCAGGAGGAGGTCTTAAATCAACCGTTGGAATAAACCACGTAGAAAGAGTTATTTCCGAAATTACGGGGATTAATTTTGATGAGAAAAGGGCTTCCGGAGGCAGGTCAATCAGCGAGAGGCTTGGCAGAAGTGTTATTGGTCAGGGCGAGGCTGTAGAAAGACTTGCCAATGCGGTTACGCGAAGCTTCGCAGGGATCAATTCACCAAACAGACCAAGGGGAATATTTCTCTTCCTCGGTGAAAGCGGAGTTGGTAAAACTGAGCTCGCAAGAACGCTGGCACGCGAGCTGTTCGGCAGCGAAGAGTCGCTTATTAGGTACGATATGTCGGAATATGCCGAAAACTATACAATTTCAAAGCTGATCGGCTCTGCCCCGGGATACGTGGGATATGAGGAGCAGATTTCAGCCCTTGAAAGACTGCGAAAGCACCCCTACTCTGTCGTTCTGCTTGACGAGATTGAGAAGGCACATCCCGACGTGCTGTCACTATTTTTACAGACCTTTGACAGCGGGTATCTTACCGATGCAACAGGAAGAAAAATCAATTTCAGAAGCTGTTATATCATTATGACATCAAACGCAGGAGCTGATAAGCTTAAGGCGGGTGGGGTCGGATTTATGAGAGAAAAGAGTGATAAAAATATTGTTGAAATGCTCCGTTCTTATTTCAAGGATGAGTTTATCAATCGCATTGATGAAATCCTGCTTTTCTCCTCGCTTGATAGCTCTGCCCTAAAACAAATAGCAAAAATGAGAATTTTCGAGTTCTCAAGCAGGCTCTCTGACAGCGGAATATCGCTTGCTACAGATGAAAACGTATACGAATTGCTCGCTGAAACGGCAGCTAAGGAGTCGGGCTTTGGTGCCAGACCCCTCAACAGAATTATCGTATCAAATATAGAAAACAAAATTGCCGATATGATTGTCTGCGGTGAGCTTAAGGTGGGGGATGCTGTGATGCTTAACGTATGTGACGGCAAAATTCAATGCCAAAAGACCTGCCTTGCACTTAAATAGTCATAATTGTAAAACAGAAAAAGACCGTCCAAAGACGGTCTTTTCTATTCCGGGGTGAGATATGGGACTCCTAGCGACGGCAAGGCTTTACATAGCCCGTCGCCGAAAGTTTTTTAAAAAAACTTCTCTCGCAAAAAAACTTAGCGAGGACCTTATTGTTTTATCTATGCTTCGAGGGGTTCTCGTCCACATATCTCACAAAAAAAGACCGTCCAAAGACGGTCTTTTCTATTCTGGGGTGAGATATGGGACTCCTGGCGACGG
>JAZNWM010000174.1:0-2788 GCA_045593345.1 Eubacteriales bacterium | reverse complement strand
ACTTGATGTCCGCCACCACCGTACTTGACGGCGATGGGGTTGATGTTATGAGTGTTGGAGCGAATCTCACAGAGCACGCCCTCGTCGGTCTCGGTAAAGTTAACCCAGCTCTCGACGCCGCGGATCTCACTCATCACGTTTACCATACCGCGGGAGATGGTGAACACGTCTGCACCGAGGCTGTCCGCCTCCTCCTTATCGGTATAGATAAAGGCAACCTTCGGTGTCTTGAGCTGAATTTTCAGGGTGAACTTCGCCCTGAGCTGAATGAAGAAAAGCTCGTCTGCGTAAAGATTTCTGTAAATATCGGTGGTGGAGAATTTACGCTCCATAAGGAAGGACGCCACACGGAAGGTCTCTGAGCTTGTGGAATCGTATCTGAATCTGCCCGAGTCGGTGATCATACCGGTATAAAGAGCCTTCGCCGCCACGGGAGAAACGGTAAGGCCGGTGGCCTCTGCCATAGCGGCAACAAGCCCCGCACAGCTCTCGTAGGAGGTGGCGGTTATCTCCTCGTCGCAGATCTTCTCCACGAAGAGATGGTGGTCCATTCTTGCACTCGCCTCGGCAAGAGTATATCTGTCGTCGGAGATAAGCGATCTTGCCGACGTGTCAAGCACGATTGCAAGTGCACCGCTGTAAAGGCTGTCGTCAATAATATCCATAGGACGAGTCAGCATAAAGGCGTATCTGGGCGTCATATCACCCACCATATACACCTCCTTCTCGGGATAGGTGTCCTTCAGCACGTGATAAAGTCCTATCTGGCTGCCAAGTGCATCACCGTCGGGATTCTTATGACGGTGAATGATTATTCTGTCATACTTTTCAATGAGAGCGAGTATTTTTTTAAACATTATAAATCCTTTCGGGCCATATTAACCCAGTTTATCATTAACAATTTTATTATATCATAATCGGTCGAAAATTGCAACAAATATTTTTTCGATCCGATTAAGGCTTTCCTTTACACATTAAAGCTGAAGGAAAAGAAAAGGCCGATGCGTTTTTTCTCCTCTCCTAAATGCAAAAATTGTTTTGCTTTATCAAAAAGAAAATAAAGGCCTTTATCCCTGCCAATTTTTCGCTCTCTTTTTTGTTTACTTTTCACAAACTTAACTTTAACAATTACCGTCAGGATGTTGACAATGTAATAGTTTAATGGTAAAATAATATGAGGTTGAATGGCATTGCCATTTACCTTTGATACGCGGAAAGGATAATTCCAGTTATGATTAACGTACAGAAAAATTTTGGCTTTCGTCATAAGAGCGGAATACTGATGCCGATAAGCTCGCTTCCCTCGGCATACGGAATCGGCTCCTTCGGCAAGAGTGCATACGATTTCGTTGATTTTCTCGCCGACACGAAGACCAAATGCTGGCAGGTACTGCCTCTTAACCCCACCTCCTACGGCGACAGCCCCTATCAGTCTCCCGCCGCTGTGGCAGGTAACCCCTATTTTATTGACCTTGACATTCTTGCGAAGGACGGCCTTCTTACAAAAGAACAGCTTCACGAGAACAGACACGATACAGTAAGAGTCGACTACGGCTGGCTCTTCAACACCAGATACACCCTTCTCAGAAAGGCATACGCAAGATTTCTTGAGGGTGGCGGAAGCAAAAATGCGGCGTACAAGAAATTTATTAAGAATAATGCACATTGGCTTCCCGACTACTCGCTCTTTATGGCACTTAAGGCTCATTACAACCACGCTGTATGGACCTCCTGGGCGGATGAGCACAAAAACGTAAAAGAGGCAAGACAGCACCGTGCCGAGTTTGAGGGTGAATGCGGCTTCTGGGAGTGGATTCAGTACGAGTTCTCCACCCAGTGGCAGGCACTTCTCTCCTACGCTCATAGCAAGGGCATCCTGGTTATCGGTGATATGCCAATCTACGTAGCCCACGACAGTATGGACGTGTGGCAGTCGCCCGAGCAGTTCCTCCTTGACGAGAGCTATAATCCCACCGTTGTTGCAGGCTGTCCCCCCGACGGCTTCTCTCCCGACGGTCAGCTCTGGGGTAATCCCATCTACAATTGGACGCTTATGGAGACCGACGGCTTCTCCTGGTGGCAGAAGCGTGTGCAGGAGAGCTTCAAGATTTACGATATCCTCCGTATAGACCATTTTAGAGGCTTCGCAGGATATTACAACATCCCCTACGGCGATACCACCGCCAGAAACGGCAAGTGGGATTCCGCACCCGGTATCGCACTCTTCAGAGCTATTGCAAAGAACTTCCCCAAGGCAAAGATTATTGCCGAGGACCTTGGCTTCATCACTCCCGATGTACGCGAGCTGCTTGACGACTGCGGCTTCCCGGGTATGAAGATACTTCAGTTTGCCTTCTACGACGATGATGCAGAATATCTGCCCAGAGTTTATCCCCACGGAAACTGCGTCGTATATTCGGGCTCGCACGATGCCGATTGTACGAGGAGCTGGATAAGCAATCTGTCCGAGGAGTCGGTCAAGGCACGCTTCAAGAAGGAGTGTCCCAGAAGAAAGGGGCAGAGCCGCACCTATGACGTAATTGAGCTTGCGATGTCCAGTATCGCAAACCTTGCGGTCATTCCTATGCAGGACTACCTTGAGCTTACCAACGCCGGGGGAAGAATGAACACGCCCTCAATACCTTATGGCAACTGGGGCTGGCGCATAGGAGCGCGCTCACTCACCGAAGCGCTTGCCGAAAGGATACTTGAAATTACAACAAAATCAAAAAGAGAAAATTAAATTACAAAAAATCAAAAATAAATAAAAAACCCCCGGTCAATGCAC
>JAZNWM010000173.1:0-7803 GCA_045593345.1 Eubacteriales bacterium | reverse complement strand
GAGCGTAGGACATAAAGTATTCTCTTGCAATCTCGCTCTCGGTGTCGGGAAGACTGTTGAGTCTTGCCATAAAGCTTTCCCACTCGCTCTCGGGATAAATGGTGAGGCAGTCCTCAATGCTTCTCGTAATGTAAAAGCTCTCGCCAAGCTCTTCGCGATACTTACTTGGGATAAGTATTCTCTTTTTGGCGTCAAACGAGTAGGTGTATGAGCTGATAAAAGCCATTGAGATCGCCTCCTTTTCTTCAGAATGAGTGTTTTACGGGACAGGAACGGTCACATCTCACACCGAGATACACAAGCTATACACCGTCACCCACTTTTTCCCACATCCATATTATATAACATACTTTTAATAAAATCAAGGGGTTTTTGAAAAAAAGTTTACAGAAAATATAAAAAAATTCTAATTTTTTCGATTTTTTTAAAAAAATCCTTGGCAAAAAGTAAAAAAAGCCTTTATTTTTGCCCTCTGCTGTGGTAAAATATGCTTGACAGTTTTGAAAAACAAGCTCTGAAAATGCAAAAACGCGGCGACAAAAAGGCTTTTTTTAAAGCATTCTTTTCCCACTTTGATTTTTCTAATTGAGCCTTATGGGAGGTAAACGTCTGATGATGGATGATAAAAAATATGTCAGTGCCATAATTCTCGCGGCAGGAAGTGGCAGTCGTATGGGCGGCGATGTGACGAAGCAGAGGATGACTATTCTCGGCGAGAGTGTGCTTTTTCGTTCGGTCAGAGCCTTCTGCGAATGTGATATTATCGACGAGGTAATCGTGGTTTGCAGAAAGGACGAGATCGATTGGGTTGCCGAGGAGCTTGATGATTTTGGAAAGGTTTGCGTTATCCTCCCGGGTGGAGATAGCAGAGCAGAATCTGCTGCGATAGGCTTTTATGCCGCCTCCTACGATGCTGATTATATTGCAATTCACGATGCGGCAAGATGTCTTGTAACCGGGAAGAACATTGAGGACGTGGTTAAGGCGGCCTTCATTCATAGGGCTGCTACCGCATCAACGCGGGTAACGGATACGGTGAAGGGGCTTGGTTCGGACGGCCTTATTGGTGAAACTGTGGACAGAAGAGCTCTCGTCTGTGCCCAGACCCCCCAGGTCTTTGAGCGTAGGATCTATGAATCCGCACTTGATTTATTGCAGGAAATCAGTGATATGAATAATCTGACTGATGACAATATGCTCGTAGAGTGCTTGGGGCATAGAATCTATCCCGTCGATACGGGAAAGCATAATATAAAGATTACTACGGCAGAGGATATTGCCTATGCTGAGTTTCTGCTTAAAAGTAACAGAAGCTTTTCCGTACCCGAGAGGAGAATAGGACACGGCTATGACGTTCACCGCTTTGGTGAGGGACGCAGGCTTATTCTCGGCGGAGTTGATATTCCCTTTGAGAAGGGACTTATAGGTCATTCGGATGCTGACGTGCTTGTCCACGCCATAATGGACGCCCTGCTGGGAGCTATGGGGCTCGGTGATATCGGCAGGCATTTTCCCGATACCGATGAGAGCTACAGGGGAATATCCAGTCTGAAGCTTCTTGAAAGGGTTGGAGAGCTGTTATCGGAGGGCGGATATAAGGTTGATAATATTGATGCCACCCTGATTATTCAGCGTCCGAAAATTATGCCGTATGTTGAGGAAATGGTTAAAAATATAGCGAATATTCTGAAGATAGACCCGGGCAGAATCAATATCAAGGCTACCACCGAGGAGCATCTCGGCTTTACAGGACGGGAGGAGGGAGCAGCTTCTCACGCGGTGGCTCTCATCTCGGCAAAATAAAGGGGCTGTATACAGGGACACAGCCCCAATCATAAGGCGGCGGTATACGCATATAGCCTGGAAACGTCTTTTTCTTTACCGTCATTTACGTAGACCTGCCACCGTTGCTTGCCGCTTGTCGCGGCTCTATATTATCTTATGGTAAAATAAAACTATTGTCACTATATTATTCAATATTATTTATATAGAGAGGAAAAAATAAAATGGTCAGGATTTCTCCCTCGGTTCTCGCGGCAGATCTGTCAAATCTTGCGGCGGAGGTTGCGGATATAGAATACGCGGGTGCGGATATGGTTCATCTCGACGTGATGGACGGCAAATTCGTGCCTAATATCACCTTCGGTATGCCTCTTATTGCATCCTTACGAAAGAGAAGTAATATGATTTTTGACGTCCATCTTATGATAGACGAGCCCGAGAAATACGCGTCCAGATTCATTGATGCGGGTGCCGATATTCTCACCTTCCATCTGGAGGCCTGCGGTGATCCCGCGGCACTTATGGACGAGATCAGATCCCAGGGCGTTATGGCAGGAATTTCGGTAAAGCCCGGTACTCCCATAGAGGAGGTTTATCCCTATCTTGACCAGTGTGATATGGTGCTTGTAATGACCGTTGAGCCCGGCTACGGCGGTCAGAGGCTTATACCGGAAACTGTTGAAAAGGTAAGAAAACTTAAGGCAGAAGCCCAAAATCGTGGAATTCAGATAGAAATTCAGGTTGACGGCGGCATTGATTCTACCAACGCTAAGACGCTTGCCGATGCGGGTGCAACAATACTTGTTGCTGGCAGCTCTGTCTTCGGTAAGGATGACCGCGGTGCCGCTATAAGGGCACTTCGTGACAATGCTTGATATATCCTTATTTCCTGACGCCAGGGACAAGGCGATTGCTACCTTGGACGGACAAGGTGGAATCGGTACCTATGGTGAGAGGCTGGTTCATAAATCGCTTAAATATTTTCTTGAGCCCGACGATGATAATCACGAGGTAGCGATCTACGGCTCGGTTGCGGATATTCGTAACGAGAAGGGAATTATTGAGATACAGACCAGGTCGTTTAGCAAGCTTATACCAAAGCTTGAACGCTTTCTGGCCGAGGAGCAGGTGACGGTGGTTTGTCCCATTATCGAGAACAAATACATAATCCGCACCGATACCAAAAGTGGCGAGAGCACGCCGCCGAGAAGAAGCCCGAAGAGAGGCAGACCCTCGGACGCTCTTGCTGAAATCTCTATGATACGCCGTTTTATTCCGAATGATAATCTTACGATCCTCGTTATGATGCTTGATGCAGAGGAGATAAGAAGAATGAAGGGCAGGACCCGTATCGGCAGAAAAACCACCCCGATAATCAACACTATTCCGATTTCTCTCAATACGGTTATTGAGCTGAAGCTTGCCGAGGATTACAGAGCCCTGATTCCCGAGGGGCTTTCCCAAGGCTTTACTCAATCGGAATTTGAGAAGCTTGCAGGGCTTCAGGGAATAGGGGCACACGGTGCTTTGATGCTTCTTTTACAGCTCGGGATTCTCACAAGAGACAGGCAGGGCAGAGAGGCATTCAAGTATTATTTAAAATAATTTTTTGGCGTCACCGCTACTGCTGTGACGCCTTTTCTATAGCTATATCAAAAAAATCAAGGATTGAAAGGAAAAAGAAAAATCCGTATCAAAATAATTAAGGCGGTATTCCTTATATTTTTATATAATAAAAACGTAATCAATAAATAAAAGGGGAGACTTTTATTATGAATTTTGAAAAAAAGCAAAGAACCGAAAGAGTTATTCAGTTTGGCGAGGGCGGCTTCCTTCGCGGATTTGTGGATTGGATGCTTCAGAAGGTTAATGAGAATTCTGATTTTGACGGAAGCGTCGTAGTCGTTCAGCCTATTGAGAAGGGTATGTGCGATATGCTTACCGAGCAGAATTGCGTATATACTCAGGTTATCCGCGGCGTTGAGGGAGTTGATACCTCCATCATCGACGTTATTTCGAGATGCGTTAAGCCCTATGAGGACTTTGATGCTTATCTTGCCCTTGCAGAGCAGCCCGAGATGAGATTTATCGTGTCTAACACCACCGAAAGCGGAATCGTATTCTCTGATGAGGACAGGATTACCGACGCTCCCCCCAAGAGCTTCCCCGCGAAGCTTACTCTCCTGCTTAAGAGACGCTACGAGCTCTCTCTTCCCGGATTTATCTTCCTTCCTTGCGAGCTGATTGACAGAAACGGCGATAACCTCAGAAGATGCGTGCTTCAGTACGCCGACCTCTGGGGGCTTGGTGAGGGCTTCAAGAGGTGGATAAACGAGGAAAACATTTTCACCAACACTCTCGTTGACCGTATCAATACAGGATATCCGAGAGGCGAGGATCTTGGCCTTGGCTATGAGGACAATATGGTTAACACCTCTGAGTTCTTCCACCTCTGGGTAATCGAGACCGACTTTGATCTCGACCGCGAGCTTCCCTTCAGCAAGACCGATCTCAACGTTATTATCACACCCGATAAGCTTGAGATGTATCGCACGAGAAAGGTAAGGATTCTTAACGGAGCTCATACATCTCTCGTTCCTTACGCTCTGCTCTCGGGACTTGAAACCGTGAAGGATTGCCTTGACGATCCTACGATGAGCGAGCATCTTAAGAGGTGCGTATTTGATGAGATAATTCCCACTCTTGATCTTCCGAGGGATGAGCTTCTCTCCTATGCTAACAGCGTTGTAGAGCGTTTTTCCAACCCCTACATCAAGCATTATCTTTCGGCTATCGCACTTAACTCGGTGTCCAAGTTCAAGGTAAGAGTTCTTCCTTCCATCCTTGAGTATATCAAGAGATTCGGTAAGATGCCCGAGACCCTTCTCTTTGCCTTTGCGAAGCTTGTTGAGTTCTACAAAACCGATATGACAAACGACGATCCCGACGTTGTTGAGTTTATGAGAAATCATAGCACCGCCGAGATACTTGCCAACGAGTCACTCTGGGGACAGGATCTTTCCTTCCTTACAGACGAGGTAGAGAAGTATGTTAATAAATAAGCTTGATAACGTAGATATAAATCTGAATGACGGTCATAAGTACGCCATCAGGGATATTAAGTGCGGCGAGGATATTATCAAATACGGCAATCCCATCGGCCACGCAACCTGCGACATAAAGAAGGGCGAGCACGTACATACTCATAACGTAAAGACTAATCTGTCGGGAAACCTTGAGTACACCTACGAGCCTAAGTTTTATGATACTCCCGCGGTGCCGACTGATCGCACCTTTATGGGCTATGTCCGTGAGAACGGTGACGTTGGTATCAGAAACGAGATTTGGATCGTAAATACGGTTGGCTGCGTTAATAAAATCGCCGAGAGGCTTGCGGCACTTACGGGTGCAAAGCATTTTCCTCATCCCTTCGGCTGCTCCCAGCTCGGTGACGATCAGACTGTGACACAGCTTATCCTTCGCGGTATGGTGAACCATCCCAATGCGGCGGGCGTTCTCGTTCTCGGTCTTGGATGCGAGAATAATAACATTGAGGTGTTTAAAAAGGTTCTCGGTGACTATAATCCCGATAGGGTAAAGTTCCTTAATACTCAGGACCACGATGACGATATTGCGGCAGGCGTTGCTCTTATCAACGAGCTTAAGGAATATGCGGCGAAATTCGAGCGTACTCCCGTTCACGTATCACGCCTTCGCATCGGTCTTAAGTGCGGCGGTAGTGACGGCTACAGCGGTATTACCGCAAATCCATTGGTGGGCAGACTCTCCGACAAGGTGATCTCTCACGGCGGTAGCTGTGTGCTTACCGAGGTGCCTGAGATGTTCGGTGCCGAGCACCTGCTTATGCAGAGATGTGAGAGCCGCGAGGTGTTTGATAAGACTGTAAAGCTTATTAACGATTTCAAGGATTATTATACAAGACATAATCAGGTAATATATGAGAATCCCTCGCCCGGAAACAAGAAGGGCGGAATTACTACCCTTGAGGAAAAGTCTCTTGGCTGTGTGCAGAAGGGCGGCCTCTCCAAGGTGGTGGACGTGCTTGATTACGGCGACGTTCTGACCAAGAACGGTCTTTCCTTGCTTAGGGGCCCGGGTAACGATATCGTCGCTATCACAAATCTTATGGCGGCAGGCGTGCATATCATACTCTTTACCACAGGACGCGGAACTCCCGTCGGTGCTCCCGTTCCTACGGTCAAGATCGCTACCAACCACTCTCTTGCCGAGCGTAAGTCGGGCTGGATCGACTTTGATGCCTCCCCCACCCTTGAGGGCAAGCCCCTTACCGACGAGCTGTTTGAGTACATCATCAGCGTGGCAGAGGGCAGGGAAACAAAGAATGAAATCAATAATTACAGAGAAATTTCAATATTTAAGGACGGTGTAACATTATGAGTTTTATTAACGATAGCTTTATGCTTAAGAACGAGCCTGCAAAGAAGCTCTATGCGATGGTAAAGGATCTTCCTATTATTGACTACCATTGCCACCTTTCGCCCAAGCAGATTGCAGAGAACTATCAGTTCAGAAATGCATTCGACCTCTTTCTCGGCGGTGACCACTACAAGTGGCGTCAGATCAGAACCGCAGGTGTTGACGAGGAGTATATCACAGGCAACGCTGACGAATACGAGAAGTTTAAGATGTTTGCAAAAACTCTTCCTCGTCTTATCGGCAATCCCCTATATCATTGGACACACCTGGAGCTTAAGAGATATTTCGACATTGACGAGCCTCTCTCTGAGGAGTCCTGTGAGCGTATCTGGAATAGAGTAAACGAGTGCCTTGCAAAGCCCGAGTTCCGTGCTCAGGAGCTTATCAGACGCTCTAACGTTGAGATCATCTGTACCACCGACGACCCCGTTGATTCTCTTGAATATCACGCGGCTCTTAAGGGCTTTTCTACAAAGGTTCTTCCTACCTTCCGTCCAGATAAGGCGGTTGAGATCGGTAAGGAGACCTTCATCCCTTATATTGAGTCCACCGGTGTTAAGTCCTACGAGGAGCTTGTTGCTTGGATAAAGGGCCGTATCGCATACTTCAACGACTTCGGCTGCCGTCTTTCCGACCACGCCCTTGAGTACGTTCCCTTCGCCGTTGGCGACGCTAAGGCTGCTTTTGATAAGCGTATGGCAGGCGGCGAGCTTACTAAGGCGGAGATCGACTCCTTCAAGACCGCAATGCTCACCGCTTGTGCAGAGGAGTACGTTAAGTTTGATTGGGCTATGCAGCTTCACATTGGTGCTCTTCGTAACAATAATAAGAAGATGTACGAGAAGCTTGGTCCCGATACCGGCTTTGACTCTATCAATGATCTTTGCATAGCAGAGGATCTCGGTGCGTTTATGAGCCATCTTGAGTGTGCAGACGCTCTTCCGAAGACCATTCTTTACACCCTTAATCCCAAGGATAATTACGTTCTCGGCACTATGCTCGGATGCTTCCAGGGTGCAGGCGTGGCAGGTAAGATTCAGTTCGGCTCGGGCTGGTGGTTCAACGATCAGCGTGACGGTATGGAGGCACAGATGCAGGCTCTTGCTAATCTCGGAACTCTCTCCGCGTTTGTTGGAATGTTGACAGACAGCCGCTCCTTTGTTTCCTATCCTCGTCACGAGTATTTCAGACGTATTATGTGTAACCTTATCGGTAAGTGGGTAGACGAGGGCGAGTATCCCGAGGATTACAAGACCCTTGAGTCCATCGTGACCGGTATCGCATACTATAACGCTAAGAATTACTTCAAATTCTAAATTTTAACCCATAAAAGCTAAAGATAAAAATCCCTGAGAAAATTCTCAGGGATTTTTTAAAAAAACTATTGACAAAATGGTAAGAGTATGCTATAATATCAAATGTTCGCGGGAGTGGCGGAATCGGCAGACGCGCACGTTTGAGGGGCGTGTATCTTTGATGTACGGGTTCAAGTCCCGTTTCCCGCACCAAGCAAAAAGGCAGAGCTAAATGCTCTGCCTTTTTGCTTGGGGGAAACGGGACAGT
>JAZNWM010000172.1:0-16870 GCA_045593345.1 Eubacteriales bacterium | reverse complement strand
TAAAAAAATCAATAAAAAGATTTATTGACATCAAACAACCTCTATGCTATAATATCTAAAAACCTTAAGGAGCACCCGATGAAACTCGTACTTATAATCGGCAGCGGTGCCGTCGGCAAGATGACGGTAGGGCAGGAGCTTATGAAAATAACCGATCTTCGCCTTTTTCACAATCATATGATGATAGAGCCTGTTATCGAAATATTCAATTCCTTCAACGGCGGGGTAATAGCACGGCTTCGCGAGGTGATTTTTGAGGAATTTCTGAAAACAGATAACGCGGGTATGATATTCACTTATATGTGGGCATTTGATATGCCCTCCGACCGCGAATACGTGATGCAGGTGGCATCAAGGTTTGACGAGGTCTACTGCGTAGAGCTGGTTGCCGACCAGTCGGTTCGCCTTGAGCGTAATAAGACCGAAAATCGCCTGAAGAATAAGGCGTCAAAGCGTGATATATCCGCATCCGACCAAAGATTGATGCGAGAGGATGCAAATCACCGTCTGGTAAGCGAGTCGGGCGAGATCCCCTTCGAGAGCTATATCCGCATTGACAATACACTCCTCTCACCCGACGCGGTGGCGAGGATGATAAAGGAGAACTTCTCTCTGTAAACAAAAAACACCGCTGGACAGCGGTGTTTTTTATCAATTATATTATATGTAAATATTTTAATACTATGTACGCCAGAAGACCAACGGGAATAAGAATCACACCAAGCAGCAGAATAAGGCAGATGGTATTCCATACCTTACGCCACGCCTTCGTCTTGAAGATACTGCCGTCGTCATCGTATACGCGGTCGTCATCCTTGTCATCCTTTTTGCTCTTTTTTGCGTCCTTCTTTGCCGCCTTTAAGGCCTTTTTATCTTCCTTGAGTGCCTTCTTTTCTTCCTTTTCGACAAGGGCTCTTTCAGCCTCGGCCTTTCTGCGAGCCTCCTCCTCGGCTGCAGCTCTTTCAGCCTCAGCCTTTCTGCGAGCCTCCTCTTCGGCTGCAGCTCTTTCAGCCTCAGCCTTTCTGCGAGCCTCCTCCTCGGCTGCAGCTTTTTCAGCCTCAGCCTTTCTGCGAGCCTCCTCCTCGGCTGCAGCTCTTTCAGCTTCAGCCTTTCTGTGAGCCTCCTCGGCCTCGGCTCTTGCCTGCTCCTCTCTCTTAAGGGCTTCCTTGTCGGGGAGCTTAGCCTTTTCGGCCTCGGATTTTACCGCCTGCTCAACCTTGTCAATAGCCGAAATGTTCTGTATATAGTCAAATTCCTTGGAAAGCTCGGGCTCTACTTCGGCCTTCTCCTCGGCATCTACGGACGCCTCTGCTACAACAGGCTCCTCATCCTCTGCGGGCTCCTCTGCAGGCTCATCCTCCTCAGCAGCCTCGGTTTCCTCTACTTCGTTCTCATCATCAACAAGGCTGGGACGCTTCTCATTTTCGTAGCCAACATCCTCGGCAGCATCTCCCTCGCAGTCAACCTGCTTTACGAAGCTCTCGCCTGATGTATCTTTATCAAATTCTTTATTAAAGACGTTGTTATCCATAACAGTCCTCCAACATAATTTGAAATAATTTTACAAGATATTTTAACATATTTTTCTCATTAAGTCAATATGAAAAATCAATTCCACTTGAAAATCCTTACAAAATATGCTATAATATAGTATAAATGTAAAGAAAGGTTAGAAAAATGAAGGAAGAAATGAAGATCGGCGTTGAAATTGAGCGTAAATATATAATCAGAATGCCCGATTTTACCGTTCTCTCGGCCCAGCCCGAGTATACGAAAAGCGACATAATTCAGATTTACCTTGAATCCGAGCTGGGTGTCACCCACCGAGTCCGCTGCCGTCGGTATTCGGATAGGGTAGAGTATATTGAGAACAGGAAGACACGTATTGACAGCATCTCCTCCACCGAAATGGAGACGGTAATAGACGAGAGTCGCTTTGACGAGCTCGCGTCGGCTATCATTATTGGCACCCGTCCCATATTGAAGACCCGTCATACCTTTACTTTTGCGGGTCAGACGTTTGAGATTGACGTCTATCCCGAATGGACGTCTACCGCGGTAATGGAAACCGAGCTTCAGAGTAGGGAAGAGCGGGCAGAAATCCCCCCCTTCATTGAAATTATCAGCGAGGTCACAGGCGACAAGACCTATTCCAACGCTTCAATGTCCCGCAGCTTTCCTCCCGAGGTAATATAGCTTCAGCGTGCAAGGATATTATTCCTTGTACGCTTTTGCATTTTTATTCACTAATTCCTGCATTTTTGCATATTAAATTATAAATTTATTCAAAAAAATGATAAAAAATGCTTGCAATTCCAACATTTATGGTGTATAATCTATAATAGAAGGATATTTTTATAATTCCTGCAAAATAACAGGAGGTTTTACCTATGAAAAAAACTTTGTTAATGCTTATCTGCATCCTTTCGCTGATATCTCTTCTTCTGGTATCCTGCGATGGCGGTAAGAATAAGACCTGCGAGCACACCTTCAGCGATAAGTGGTACTCGGATGCGAACAACCATTGGCATCCCGCTACCTGTGAGCACGCAGAAACCGAGAAGGGCGATTTCGGTCCCCACGTCGATGCTGACGAGGATGGCGTCTGTGACGTATGTGAGCTTGAGATCGGACATACCCACACCTTTGAGGCTGATTGGTCGATAAACGAAACTCATCATTGGAAGGCTGCTACCTGCTCTCACGATGAGAAGGATAAGCTTTCTACCCACTCTGACGAGGATATGAACGGCGATTGCGACGTTTGCGGCGGCCACGTGCATAACGTAAATCCCGTAGGCTACTGCACTCATGCGGGCTGCGGTAAGCAGATTCACGAGATTGATGAAACAAGCCTTGACCAGCTTGTAAACGCTATTTTCTTCCAGAAGCATCTTGTAAACGGCGGCGAGCTTGTTTACTCCTTTAACGGCCCCAGCAGAACGGGTCCCGACTTCGTTGCCAGCAAGACCGAGAACGTAAGCTACATCTTCGGTAAGGACGGCTACGTTAACGTGTCTGTCAGCACTGATTCTTTTAATGCAGGCAACCAGGCGTCCGGTAAGTATGAGACCTGGCACCAGCCCGTCAATGCAGAAACTGTGTTTGGTGTTGTTTCCAACAACGGTGGTGCCCTTGAGCTTGATATGCCAGAGCCTGCAAGACTTAACGGCTATTACGTATCTCTCTCCAGCCTTGTAGGTGAGTACGGTATTGAGGAGACCCTTTACGTCCTTTACACCATTGCTATCGGTGACTTTGAGGAGGAAGAGGACGTTACTGCCACCACGGGTAACCTTGTAATTACTCCCAACACAGACGAGAATAAGGTCACCTTCAAGTACAGCTACACCACCGCGGTGCTTAACACCACCGACGTTACTACCATCGATCCCGAGACAAATGCCTCCGGCAGAGATACTGTATATAACGTAAATCTCTTTGAGGTTGAGGTAACCTTCAGCTATTCCGACGACTACGCTCTTACAGCCCTGGAGATCAAGGTTGACCGTTATACCAACGATCCGGGTACTGCAGACGGTGTCGGCTTCCTCTATCACGACGTTGACCTTGAGTACGATCACGAGACCGGCGAGATCACCTTCGTGAAGTATGACGCCGAGACCAAGGAGTATTATCCCACCGACGAGCGTACTCCCGATACCTACCGTATCAACGCAACTCAGACGCTCGGCGACAGAGATGCAGAGAACCCCTATCCCAGATCCAAGTTCGTTCCCAATGGCTTTGACCTTTATTTCAATAGGAACGATGACACGGGTGTTCTTTCCAATAAGTACGACGGCAGCCTTATTGAGTGCAGCAGCGATGATAGACCCAATTTCTATGTGGGTGACTGCACCCCCGAGGGAACCTCTCTCCACTTTGTTGCTGACGTAGTATCGGTAAGGCTCTTCCTCAACGACGTGGAGGTAGATGACCCTCAGAATCTTTATAACGAGACCGCTGTCTTCAGGTTCACCTTTGGGGGCAACCAGCGTTCCTTCTTCTTCGTTCCTAAGACAGAGGGAGCGTACAGCGTTGAGATCTATATTCTTGATAAGCTTATCCATAATATAAAGATTAACGTCGGTCCCGTAGACGAGAAGTACATCGAGCTTGGCGATAACGAGTTTGCCGTTAAGGTAACCGAGGCTTACTCCTGGTCTAACGAGGTGACCTTCACCGCACCCGAGGCGGGCACTTATTATTTCAACCTTCCCGCAGGCGTTGGCTTCATTGATGCCGATGCGTACGATGCGGCGATGGAGACCGAGGCAACCGATGACGGCCCCGATCCCTTCTTTGATTATAACGTTTACGGTAACGAGGACGGCGGCTCCTTCAGCCTGACTCTTGAGGAGGGCGAGTCCATCCGATTCTACGTAAACGCGACTAAGCGTCAGACCTACGTTATCAGCTTCTTTACCATTTAATAGGATTGACTGTGCACCGCGGATTATCCGCGGTGCATTTTTTATAAAAAGTATTGCAATATTATTCACTAAATGGTATAATATAATAGTTATATTAAAAAGGAGTATCTATTATGAACGAAGAAAAGAAGCTTCCCGAGGAGAACATCCCCTCGGAGAACGAAAATACAGAGACAAAACAGGGCGGCACGAAGCTTCCGCTTCCTGCCATCATCGGCATTATTGCTGGTGCTGTTCTTGTTGTCGTCGGAATAGTT
Source organism: Eubacteriales bacterium (assembly GCA_045593345.1). Classification (GTDB taxonomy): domain Bacteria; phylum Bacillota; class Clostridia; order Oscillospirales; family CAG-272; genus UBA1740. Next base: position 12,177 of record JAZNWM010000172.1, on the reverse strand, counting down.
CTTGTTATCCTCCTCGGAGGTAAGGGAAATGACGGTAACACCGACGACGGCGGAAATAACGACGGCGGAAAGCAGGAATGCACGCACGTTGATGCCGATGACGATTATCTTTGTGATTCTTGTGGTGAGCATTTTGACGACGGCGACGAGGTGGTTATCCCCGATACCAAGAGCTCTACCGTCACCTTCACCGTTTCGCTTGATAACGGCACGCCTCTTGCGGGACTTAAGTTCACCCTTACGAGAGGTGATAAGGTGTACGAGCTTACCAGCGGTGTGGACGGAACGGCTACGGCTACTATCGATATCGGCAGCTATTACGTGGACTATGATATTGAGACTCTTCCTGAGTATTGCTGGGGCGAGACCTACGGCGTTAAGGTAGAGGAGGGAACCGACTCCCTTTCCATCACCGTCGTTGACAACAGACCTGACGGCTCCACCGAGAAGCCCTTCCCCACAGTCGAGGATGAGATTGCCATTGACCTTGCTCCCGGCGAGCAGCATTATTATTCCTGTCGCGGCACTACTATCAAGTACGTTACTATACTTAACTCAGGACTTGCGGTTATCTATAACGGTGAGACCTACTATGCCGATGCCGACGGTAAAATAGAGGTTGGCGTTATGTCCTCTGACATCGACTCTCCCGTTCTCTTCGCGGTAAAGAATATCTCGGATTCTCACGTTACCGACACTATGCAGCTTCTCGCTCCCCTCGGCTCTTACGAGAATCCTGTTGCCCTCACCGATAACGCCGTCGCAGCAGAGCTCTCCGACGGTCAGAGTGTATACTATAAGTACACCGCAGAGAAGAGCGGAATTCTCATTCTCTCTACCCCCACTGCGGGATGTGAGGTACTGATTACCAGAAATATTATCGTAATTAATGAGAACGGCGAGGAGCAGATCTTCAGCACCATCACCGCCGAGGCAGATAGCAAGACCGACGGATTGATCTACGTTGCCGAGGGGGATGAGCTTATCTTCCGCATCTCCTACGTTGCTCCTGCGGTGGAGGGGGGCGAGCCCGCTCCTCAGTCGGATGACTCTACCGTCAGCGTAGAGTTCAGCATATCGCTTTACTCTGCAACCGCCGATGAGCCTGCTCCCATTACCTCAAGCAGCCTTTATGTCAGACTTGACGCGGGTGCGTCGGTCGTATTCACCGTCGAGGCGGGAAGCACCGTCAGCCTTACCGGTGAGGGCGGCGTTACCGCGACTCTTGGCGGCGAGCAGCTTCCTCTCGGACAGCAGTCGACAGCTATCGAGCAGACTACTCTTGCCGTCACGAATCCCACCGAGGAAATAAGCATATTCACCATTACACTCAACTAATAAAAACGCTTTTTGCCGACCCGTCAATCAGATGGGTCGGTTTTTCTTGACAAATTCCTATAAATAATGTATAATAAAAATGGAAAAATATTGATAAGGAGAAAAATAATGAAAAGGCTCTTAGGCATATTCCTTATACTCTTTATGGCTATCTGCATTGTTTCCTGCGAGCTTATTCCCGACAGGCCGATTGGTGACGGCGAAAATAACGGCGGCAACAATACCGATGGCGATATCACCCCCGACACTCCCGGTGAGGATAACGGTAATGACAGCCCCACTCCGGCCCCCACTCCCGAGGACGGAGCGGTATATCTTCTTAACCGAGCAGGCTGGGATCAGGTAGCCGTATACTATTGGGGCTCACGCGGTGAGATAGCGGGAGGCTGGCCGGGACAAGCCATTACTGCTGACAGCTCCGGTCTTTATAAGGCGGTTATTCCTTCCGAATATAGCTTCCTTATCTTTAATAACAATAACAACGGGGCACAGACTCCCGACCTTTCTGTTCCCACGGGCGACAGGGTCGTTTATGATAACGTAGATAACCGCTGGATTACCTTTGAGGAGGCACTTGCCCTCGTGGATCCCGGAAATACTCCCGATCCTACTCCCGATCCTACACCTGATCCCACACCCGATCCTACGCCCGATCCCGATCCTACACCCGATCCCGATCCTACACCTGATCCCGATCCTACACCTGATCCCGATCCTGCCCCCACTCCGAGCTATCCCGCTGACGAGCTGGCGGCATTCAACGCCCTCTTCGATCCCAATAACCACATTTCCATAAAGCTCAACATATCCAACTCCGAGCTTGCGAAGATCCAGCAGGATTACGATAAGTACTCCTCAATGGGCTCAAAATCTCCCATCTACCGTATGGCGGATATGATTATCACCGTCACCTATCCCGACGGCAGCACGGACGAGTGGGTCATTGACCAGGTGGGCGTGCGTATGAAGGGCAATACCTCCCGTACCTCCTTCTACAACGATTGGGACGGAATGTATAACCTCGTACACTTCAAGGTCAGCTTCCAGGAGACCTTTGACGACGTTGACTATTACGGCAGCGACGCTCTCACCTGGACTGATGCCGCGGCGAGAAAGGAGCGTAAGAACCGTACCTTCGCCACCCTTGAGAAGATGGATATGCGTTGGAACAGAAACGACGATACCACCTATATCAGAGAGAATTACGCCTACGATCTATACCGTGAGTTCGGCGTAATCGCACCCCATACCAATCTTGCCTCGGTTGATATTGGCAAGGATCACGCAGGCGTATGGGTGATCTACGAGCCGGTTGATAAGATCTTCCTTGAGAAGAACCTGCCCGCATCCGCCCTTGGCGGTGACCTTTATAAGCTGGGTTGGACCAGCGAGGGTGCAACCTTCACCTCCTTCTCCTCCTACGGAGTAGAGGATGAGGACAATCGCAAATTCTTCGTCTACGACCTTAAGACTAATAAGAAGACCTCCACACACGAGAGCCTTAAGAATCTTATCAGCGTTCTTAACTCGCGTGGTCTTACGAAGGAGCAGTTTGCCTCAGTCGTTGATATGGATAACTTCCTCTACTACTGTGCCGTATCCTATTTCATCGGCAACCCCGACGACCTTCGCAACAACTATAACAACACCTACATCTACTTCCGTCCCGATACGGGTAAGGTAATATTCATTCCTTACGATATGGATCGCGGTCTGGGTGTCAACACCTGGAATCCCACCGGCCACGGTATGACCGAGGACGATCCCTTCAGCAAGAAGGCACTTGGCAACGGTGACCAGCGTTCGCCCCTCTTCTTAAAGAGCGTTTGCTCGGGCGGCTTCTTTGTTAACGAGTATACCGAGGCACTTAAGGCGGTTGACGCAAGCGAGATGCTTACCAATGCCGTATTTGAGGAGGCGTTTAATATAGCCGCCGCTCTCTATTCCTCCGATACCGCTACCTCGAGAGGCTACCATAACGCCAATAATTATAAGTTCCGCTTCGACCTTTACAGAACCTGTGGCAAGAACGAGAGCAAGAATATGTCCTTTGCTGATTATATGTCGGCAAAGCGTGCTACTCTCTATAGGTACATCGGTGACCAGGGTAATACCGACAACAGCGGCAGCAGCGGTAATACGGGAGATAATCCCGGTGGCAACGAAAATCCCACCACCAACTGCCGACCCTATATTATGGGCGATATGAACGGCTGGAGCACAAACGAGCATTATGCTATGACCTCGAACGGCGATGGCACGTTCAGCTTCACGCTTACCGAGGCACACGTGTCGCAGACCTACGGCCGCATCAAGTTCAAAATATGCGACGTAAGTAACGGTGCCTGGTACGGCTACGAGATAGTCGACGCGAATTGTACCGTCAACTGTAACGATATAACCAATAACAGCAACGCTAACAAAAATCTTTACTTGGCTCCCGGCACCTACCTTATCACCTTTGACTCAAACACCACAACGCTTTACGTTGAAAAGCAATAGCAAAAAAGGGCGGAGAAATCTCCGCCCTGAAATTATATAAATATTTATTAAATAAAATCCTTGCTACCCCTTGCATTATTTAATAAAATATGCTACAATATATATCGCACCGCACCTTTTCCAAAAATCCCATCCATAAGGATTAGTTACCTAACCTTGACAGTATTTTTAAAACTTAATATGCCTGCATAGTTAAATGTGAGCAAGAGAAAACAATTGATAATTGTTTTCTTGCAGCGATACCTCCCAAAGCAAGGAGCTGAAGGCGAGAGTAAACGAACGCCGCACAGCGATTATGCGACGGAGGAGATAATAATCCCCTTCATAAGGGGTAGTTACCTAACCTTGACAGTATTTTTTAAACTTAATATGCCTGCATAGTTAAATGGATATAATAAACCCCTCCTAAGGGTTAGTTACAGGTTCGATTCCTGTTGCGGGTGCCATAAATAAAGCAGACTGCCCTTGCGGTAGTCTGCTTTATTTATTGTACCCGTCAGAAGTGACCTGCTCAGCGATATATCGCTGAATCAGGTTCGAAACATTGCTCCGTCCTTCCCTGAGGGAAGCTTGTCAGACGGAGCAAATTCCTGTTGCGGGTGTATAAAAAAATCGGAAGGGACTAAAGCCCTTCCGATTTCTTTGCTCAACAACGTTTATTAAGCTTTTCACTCATTAGCCGTTTATCGAGCAAAACTGTTTGTTATTTCCTGTTGGAAAGGATTAAGCGGCTGCAGATCTCAAAACAGGCATATTCCACTTTACCTGAAGAGTATAAACCATACCATTAAAGGTTACGGATTTTGTATTTACACTAAAGATAACGTCACCGTTACTGCTTGTTTTATTATTTACGCTATCCCAATTAGTTGTCACACCATTTTCATTGAATCTGAGGTGAGGAGTTATGGAACCATGCTTTTCGACATCAATCTTAAAGCTACAAGAGAAGCCGTCCTGTTCAACCTCAGCAACCTCGTATACAGTAGAACCGTCAAAGAACTCAATAACCGAGGGATCATAACCCGCCATAGTATAAGTAAGAACGTAATACAGCTTATCATTTTCCGAAACAAGATCTGCACCGGTAATTTTAAGATAATTATCCACAACCTTAATTATAGGCATGCTAGAAGCGGTTGTCAGAAGAATATATTTATCACCGTATGCCACAAGCTTGTCTTTAACCGAAAGCTGAATATCGCCGTTTGCATTAACGCCGGTCCAGTTCTGGCCGTCTATTCTGAGGTGAGGATAGAAGTTACCTGTGAAGTCCTCAACCTTCATCTTAAAGGTATAAGAAATTCCATTCTGTTCAATCTCGGTAACGCCAAGAACAAGCTCCTTATGGAAGAATTCGAACTTGCTCGTATCATAACCGATAACCTCAAGAGTAAGGGTATAATAAACAGATCCGTCCTCCTCGTAGAGATCAGCACCGAGAGCGGTAACCTTATCAGCCGAAGTACTAAGTGCAGGCATAGAGTATTGGGTGCTCAAAACATAGTTAAGATCTCCATGCTTGATAGACTTTGCGTCAACGGTAAGAAGAACGTTACCGTCAGTGCTTGACTTGTTATTAGCACCGTCCCACTTTGTGCCGTTCACCTTAAGATGAGGCCAAATTGAGGAATAATTTGTTGCATCGATCTTGAAGGTATATACACCGGATTTGTTATCAATCTTTGCTATGTCATAAACGGTATCACCGTCGAATATCTGAATAGCATCGGTATCATAGCCTGCCATATGATAGGTAATTGCATAGTAGACAGTGCCGTCCTCTTCGATGATATCAACACCCTGCAGCTTCATATAATTCTCACATACGAGAAGTGCAGGCATTGAATAGTGAGCAAAGATAACATAGCTCTTTCCGTTTGCAGTTACTGCCTGAAGATCATACTCAAGGCTACCGTCACGAACGTCACCATTCTTATTTGCACCATTTACATAGTTCTTTCCTGCAAAGCTGAGGTGAGGATTGATCTGAGTAGCTAATCCAAGATCGGTTACATCAATCTTAATGGTTGTTACACCATTAACGGTGTCGAAGTAAGCAATATCATAGGATGTGGAAGCATTATGCCAGAACTTAATTTCTTCATTTGCAAAACCATTGTTAACAAAGGTAAGTACATAGTAAACCTTATCGCCCTCAAGGGAGAGGGAAGCGTTGGTTACATCGGCACTTCTTACGTATACATCAGAGGTAGAATTGATTGTCATAGATGCAACGTTAAGACCACCTGCCGCAGTAACATCACACTTAAAGGTGTGTACGCCTGCATCGAGAGAAACGTTATCAATTATAAGCTTCTGAAGATTCCACCACTGATACTGACCTTCAGAGGAAAGTGCAATACCGCTGATATCTACAGGTATGCCGTCGATAGTTACGGTCATGTGTGCCGCCATATCGGTAAGACCGTCATTGGAATTTGTAGAAGAATTCCAATTGCTGCCTGCGATATTCCAGATAAAGTCAACAATACCCGCTTCGTCCATTACGAATTCATAGTAAACGTATGCGTCTGCCTTATCAAGTCCACCAATGGCACCGCTTGCAGGAGAGCCCTCTTTAAGGTTAATCTCATGCTTACCGTTGGTTTCAACTCCCCAAGCACCTAAATCGTTATAGACAAGGTTAAGAGAATTAGACTTATCCGAAGCAAAGTCGTTGTTTATTGTTGCACCGTAATGGCTGAATTCTGTTTCACCGCAGTTTCCGGTACAAACGAAGTAGTAATTACCGTCATCACCCTTAACTGCTTCCTCGGAGAAGATATGTCCAAGAGCGTCAACTACTGTCTGTGCTACGAGAACCTCGTTACATACAGAGCAATGCTTACCTTCGGTAAGACCGCTATTTGTACATGTTGCAGATATTGCCTCGTCAATAACCTCGGTATGACCCTTTTCTGCAATTATCTCATTTTTGCTATGTCCACAGTCACAGCTAAGCTGCTTGCTACCTGTTGTAGTACAGGTTGCATCGGAAATAATTGTTTCGTTATAAGAGTGAGCTATCTTTTCATCGATAAGCTCGCAGCCATAACACTGATTCCAATGGTGAGTGTCGTCATACTGAGGAACATTGTATACGTGAGTTATATGACCGAGTGCCGACTCTATTACATAGCCACAAACTGTACAAATCTTGGATTCATTTTCGGTAGCAGCATCAATATTGGGAGTATGAGCTTCCTCTGCCCCCTTGATATCGCAGCCGTTTGCACATACGTGCCAGTGACCGTTTTTATCGGACGTCCAATCTGCTCCGTAATCATGGCCGAGCTTAGAATCTACGTCTGCCACAACATCGGTTGCATCACATCTATCGCACTTTGCAGTTTTAGTGCCGTCTTCTTCACAGGTTGCATCTCCATTAGAGATATAATTAGTGAATGAGTGACCGAGAGCACTTCCGATATCTGCAATTGTATCAGTCACATCGCATCTGTCACACTTTGCGGTCTTAGTACCGTCTGCTTCACAGGTCGCATCTCCATTAGAGATATACTCAGTGAATGAGTGATCGAGAGCATCGATAGATACGGGTGCATCAATCTCATTCGTACCCTCTGCGTCTGAGTAAAGCTTACCGCAAGAGCACTTGTAATATGCCTCGGTACCCGCACTCAAGCAGGTGGGCTCTACCTTAGCAACCTCCTTGGGGTTATGCTTATGGTTTTCAATAGAGCCGTAATAACCGAGCTCTACTACAATTCTAACAGGATAGTGGTCGGAAAGCATATTGCCATCTCCCCATCTGTCAGTAATAACGTCGTAAGACTTAACCACTACGTTACCACCCTTGGATACGAAGCAGAAGTCGATAATATGCTCGGGCTGCTCACCGTCAACATATTCACCCCATCCCTGATAAGTGATGTGATCACGGGAAGAAGTGGACTCAGCAACTACGCGTCCATCCTGAAGCTCATCAGCAACGGGGTCGTAACCGCCTTCATAGGGCGGAACGTTAAAGTCACCGCAAAGGAATACGAAGGGATCGCACTCGTTTACAGATCTTTCCATAATCAGCTCGTATGCCTTGACGTTAGCCTCGGCATTAAGAGGACCGTGAGTATTGATAGACTTAACAAGCTCGCCTGTTTCAGAATGTCTGAGAAGGAGAACAGCAGCTATACGATAATAGCTTTCGCCCCAACCGTAGGACTGAGTTTCGGGAGTTTCGGAGAGCCAATACTGCTCTGCCGATACGAAATCAAACTTAGTATGATCGTAAATAAACGCAAGACCCTCGGGATCGCTGGCAGCTTCTCTCGGGAAGTAAAGCACGGTATAATTAGATGAAATGTTTGTGCTGATATAGAAATACTGAGACTCTCTAACCTCCTGAAGACCGATAATATCCGCACCGCAGTTGTTCAAGAAGCTTACAACAGCAGCCTTACGATTATCCCAATTGTTAATGGGATTACTCTCGGATGCGAGAGTACGAATATTAAAGGACATCAGATTAAGAGAAAGTACCTCTTTAACAAATCCGGAGTTGTCTGAATCTCCGCTGTGACCCTCGCATTTATCTGCACAGGAGTCATCGCTGCAATCTACAACAAGGCACTTGCCGCAGATCATACACTTGTTCTCACAAATATGAGAAAGCGTTGTGGTCTTTGTGGTGATAGTAACAACGGGCATACCCCACTTGGTAAGAAGAGTGTAAACGTTACCGTAGAGCTCAATAGACTTTTCTTCAACTTCCAGAAGAACGTCACCCTTATTTCCGTCCCAGTTAGAGCCATCTATTCTGAGGTGAGGATAGATGTTAGCGGAAGCCTTGATTTTAAAGCTAACCGAGCTGCCGTTTACATCGTACTTTTCAACGTTATAAACGGTGTTACCATCAAAGAATTCAAATGTCGCGGGATCATATCCTACAACAGTATAGTTAAGAATGTAATAAACAGTATTGTTTTCAAGAATGATATCTGCAGAATTAAGCACGCAACCTGACTCAAAAACATCAACTGCAGGCATAGAATAATTGGTAAACAGCTTATAAAGCTTACCGCCATATTCCACGAACTTTTCTTCGAAAGCAAGGCTGTCACCGCGAACGTCACCGGCAGTATTAGCATTGTTTACGTAGTTCTTACCTGCGAAGCTAAGATGAGGATTAAGTCTCTGACCATCGGTATAATCGCTGATATCAACAAGAATTATTGTTTCTCCATTAGCACCAAGCGAGGTTGTGAAAGGAATTCCTTCACCGGAGCTGCTGCTCCAGAAGTTAACGTCATCTGTTGTATAACCGTTAAGAAGAACGGAAAGAGCGTAGTAAAGCTTGCCGTCACGCTCAACAATATCAGCCTTTGTAGCCTCGGCTTTTCTTGCATCAACGCTCTTATCAGAATGAACGGTAAGAGAACCAACGTTAAGACCGCCAGCGGCAGTTATATCACATCTGAATACGTGTGTACCCGCTTCAAGAGCAACGCCCTTGATCACGATGTTCTGCATATTCCACCAGGTCTGATCACCCGTACCGGCAGGAAGTTCAATACCGCTGATATTAACAGGCTTACCGTCAATAGTAACGGTCATATGATCCGCCATATTGGTAAGACCGTCATTGGTCTTTGTAGAAGCATTCCACTTGCTGCCTGCGATATTCCAAACGATATCTACAGTACCGTCCTTATCAATAGTAAACTCGTAGTAAACATATTTGCCGGCACTGTCAAGGCCGCCGATTGCACCCGCAGGTGCACCGGTCTCTGACTTGTAGGCACCGTTTGTAGTTACACCCCACGCACCGTACTTGCCGTAGGTCAAATTAACAAGCTTTTCCTTTATAGATGCAAAGCTGTTATCAAGAACAGCGGTATAGCTATCCGCTACGGGAGCAGAAATGTCCTTGGACTCTCCACATCCATCACATACCTGATAGAATCCATCCTCGTCCTCAAGCACCGTAGTAAAGCTGTGATCGGAAGGCTCAACCACCTGTTGTTCAATAGTAGTAACGCCGCATACGGTACACTTCTTACCCTCGGTAAGACCTGACTCGGTACAGGTAGCGGCCTTAGCAGGAAGAATCTCCTCTTTATGACCGAGAGCATCAACTACCTGCTGTGCAAGAGTAGTAACACCACACACGGTACACTTCTTACCCTCGGTAAGACCTGACTCGGTACAGGTCGCAGCCCTAGCAGAAAGAACCTCCTCTTGATGACCGAGAGCATCAACTACCTGCTGTGCAAGAGTAGTAACACCACATACGGTACACTTCTTACCCTCGGTAAGACCGGACTCAGTACAGGTCGCAGCCTTAGCAGAAAGAACCTCCTCTTGATGACCGAGAGCGTCTACGCTGTTAGTTTCTCTGCTAATTTCATAGCCACAGTTAGAGCACTTTACTACAACGTCATAAGAGCCGTTTTCCGTACAGGTCGCAGGCTTCTCGTTTTCTTTAACAGAAGCCGAGGGAATATGATCAACACAAAGATCTGCTGAACAGTTGTCGCACTTGAAATCATTGTTTTCGTCAACGTGGCCCTTTATTGCCGCAACGGTTTGAGGCACGAGAACAACATTACATACGCTACAATGCTTTCCCTCGGTAAGACCTGTAGTAGTACATGTAGACTCTACTGCAGGATCAATAACCTCGGTATGACCAAGGGCATCAACAACAGACTGCTTAACGATTACTACACCACATACGGTACACTTCTTACCCTCGGTAAGACCTGACTCGGTACAGGTCGCAGCCTTAGCAGGAAGAATCTCCTCTTTATGACCGAGAGCATCAACTACCTGCTGTGCAAGAGTAGTAACACCGCAAACACTACAATGCTTTCCTTCGGTAAGACCGGTATTAGTACAATCGGGTGCCACCGCTGCATCAACAACCTCGGTATGACCGTTAGCTGTGCCGTATACAAAGGTTTCGCTGTTGCTTACAGCACCACAAGCACAGGACTTATAATAAACCGCTGCATTTGTACAATCCGCTTCGGATTTGATTGTATCATTAGATACATTTTCAACGGTATAAGTATGATCGATTTTTGCTATAGACTGAGGCTCGGATATTTCAACGCTGCCCTCTGCATCAGAGAAAAGCTTACCGCAAGAGCAAACGTAGTATGCCTCCGTACCTTCCATAGTACAGGTAGAAGCTACTGCATCAACCTTTGTGAGTGAATGAACGTGACCGGACTCAGAGGAGCTACCGAAGTATATCTCCATAGAACCTACGTTAAGACCTGCATCCTTTGTGCTTATCAAGCAATGGAATGTGTGAGTACCTGCCTCAAGCTCAACGTCCTTCAGTACGATCTGCTGAAGATTCCACCATACAGCAGAGTCCTCGCCTGCAGGAAGTGTAATACCATCTACCACAACCATCTTGTCGTCAAGGGTTATAGACATATGAGCGGCCATATCTGCAAGACCGTCATTGGTCTTTGTGGTACCGTTCCACTTGCTGCCTGCAACATTCCAAATGATATCTACCTTACCACTCTCGGTCAGGGTGAATGTATAGGTAACGTACGAGCCAATTTGGTCAACGTTTCCAATACCACCGGCATATTCGGAGTTTTTATCCTTACCATTAGTTTCAAGACCTTCGCTTCCCCAAACGTAATCCTTGAGTAAAGCTTTATCGGAATTGAAGCTGTTATCCTTTTCGGCATAATAACGGTTAGCCGAAGCAATAACAAGGACAGGCATAGAATACTGAGATTTGAGTGTGTATAACTTACCATTATTTTCAATGGTCTTCTCGGAAACTGCGATCTTAACGTCACCCTTATTTCCATCCCAGTTAGCACCGTCTATTCTGAGGTGAGGATAGAATGCTATGTTATTGTAATCGGTAACATTGATCTTAAATGTAACAGTATCACCGTCTATGATAGATTCCTCTACGGCCAATACGGTTTCGTTGTCAAAGAATTCAAATGTAGCGGGATCAAAGCCGGCAACTGTATAAGTGAAGATGTAATAAACATTATTACCCTCTGCAACTATATCAGCTGCAGTGATCTCAGCAACACGAGAATAATCGCTGACTACAAGAGTAGGCATATAGTGCTCTTTGGTAATAGTGTATTTTTTAGCATTAAATGTCACATACTGACCGTTTGTAAACTGAAGACCATTATCGCGGATGTCACCGTTTGCATTTTTACCGTTTTCGTAATTCATATCCTCGAGCTTAAGGTGAGGATAGATTACAGTACCAACCTCAAGGTCGGTAACATCGATCTTCATAGTGAACGAATCAATACCGAATTCAATTACGCTCTCATATTCAATGTCATCATCAAAGAAGACAATATCCTTTGCTGTATAACC
>JAZNWM010000171.1:0-7936 GCA_045593345.1 Eubacteriales bacterium | reverse complement strand
GGTGGTGGAGTGGGTGACGATGTCTGCACCCCACTCGAAGGGACGGCAGTTTATAGGCGTGGCAAAGGTGTTGTCAATAATAAGCGGAACGCCGTGACGGTGTGCCACCCTTGCGAACAGCTCGATATCAAGAACGCAGAGGGCGGGGTTGGCAATGGTCTCGCCGAACACCGCCTTGGTATTGGGACGCATAGCCGCCTCCAGCTCCTCCTCGCTGCAGTCGGGAGAAACGAAGGTAAACTCAATGCCCATACGCTTCATCGTGACGGCGAAGAGGTTGTAGCTGCCGCCGTAGATTGCAGAGGAGGACACCACGTGGTCACCCTGGGACGCAATATTGAAGACTGCGAAGAAGTTCGCCGCCTGGCCGGAGGAGGTCAGCATTGCCGCCGATCCGCCCTCAAGGGCACAGATCCTCGCCGCAACGGTATCGCAGGTGGGATTCTGCAGGCGGGAATAAAAATAGCCCGATGCCTCAAGGTCAAACAGCTTGCCCATATCCTCGCTGGTGGCATATTTAAAGGTCGTGCTCTGAATAATTGGGATCTGGCGTGGCTCGCCGCTTGCGGGCGAGTAGCCTCCCTGCACGCATTTGGTTTCAATTCTTATATCTTTCTTTTCCATAGTATCACCTCATTAGGTATATTTACAGCAATTTTATCACACCCGCGAGGATTTGTCAACAAGTTTAAAATAAAAAACCACCCGTTGGGGTGGTTTTTATACATATAAGTCAACGGCGATGTTGAGCTTTCCCTTGCGGGAGAGTGATTGTGTGCCGACGTAGATAAATCTACCGTGACCGCGGACGCTTATTTTTTCCTTTTCCTTTGGAATATAGGAGGTGCTATTAACCTGTCTGCCGTCAGCAAAGACGAGGCCACGCCTGAACAGCAGCTGGGCATCCTCACGGGAGAGAGAAAACACCTTCGCCACGATGGCGTCAAGCCGCTCGCCGCTTGCCTGCACCTGTCTTCTCTCGGTGCGGAAAAGTTTGCCCTCGGGTAGCTCGGTGACGATTTTCGCCGATACGTCTGTGTGCTTTATACGCGAAATGCTGCCTGCAATATACTCCGCTATGCTCTCCAGGGCGAAAACGTAGCCTACGTTATCGATAATAACGATGTCTCCCAGGGTGTCACGCTCAATGCCGAGATTAAGTATTGCACCGAGAAAGTCGCGATGTGTAAGCCTGTCGGCGAATTTTGAGCTAAGCGGCTCTATCCGTATCACCGAGATGGGATAGGGCAGAGAGTAGCCAAGCTCGTCGGCGTCACCGAAGCGGATCATAACCCGCTCTGTCCCCTCCGTACCGCCGAAGGCCTGGTATTTCACACCGCCAAGCTCTTTTTTTATCTCGTTGAACGCCGACTGCTCGGCAAGTCCTAAGAAGTCGGTGAAGGTGAAGATACCTGCACCGTAGGACTTGCGTGCAAGCTCGACAAGGCGTTTTTTAATCAGCTCGGTGTCCTGAATCATTGCATTATTTCAACGGGGTAGAGAATCCTTAACTGATTAAGCTTTCTCTCGTATGCCTCGCGACGCTTATCGGACAGCATAGCCTCCTTGATCTCGCCTGCAATCTCGGAGAAGGGAATGTGCTCCGCGGGATTCTTTACGTTGAGCTTGATAAGATGGTAGCCGAACTGTGTCTTTACGGGAGCGTCGCTGATGGCACCGACCTCCATAGCGAATACGGCTACGTCGAACTCGGGCACCATCTGTCCCTTGCCGAAATCACCGAGATTTCCGCCATTCTGTCCCGAGGGACAGGTGGAGTGCTGTCTTGCCGCATCCTCAAAGGTCATCTCGCCCGACTTGATCTTACCGAGCAGCTCAAGTGCCAGCTCCTCGCTCTCGACGAGAATGTGACTTGCGTTTACCGTCTCGTCGTTCATAAATCTGCCCTTGTGTACCTCATAGTATTCCTCGACCTCCTTGTCGCTGACGCTTACCGAGGAAACAGCCTTCTCGGTAGCGTAGCTGATAAGAAGGTTTTCTCTGAGTCTTGCAAGCTCTGCCTTAAAGGCGGGCTCGGTCTCATAGAGGTTTGCTCTTGCATCGATCAGCATAAGCTTGCTGGCGATGACCTGGCTGAGAACCGCCTTTCTTCCTTCGGGGTTGTTATAGCTCTGTCCCCTGGGGCCGAGAGCCGCGATAAGCTCGTTTACCTCGTCCTCGGTGATGGCAATGCCGTTTACTGTTGCTAAGATTTTGCTCATTTTCTTTATACCGTCCTTTAGTTTTTTATCATTTTTATTGGTTTTAGTTGTTGCGAAGTCCCTTCGGATAATGGTTCTTCAGTCTGCCCGAGCTGACCTTACCGCCGCCGAGAGCTACGCCCTCGTAAATTACGGCACACCAGCCGCCGCCCTGACATTTTGCCTCGATCTCCTCGCCTCGCAGGTATTTTTCAACCCTGCTATCCTCCCGCGTCAGCATTTCCCGAAGGCGAAATCTGTTGCCGTAGGCGGAAAACAGCTGATGATGGGGGAAGAAATTGCCCTTTTTCACCTCGCCGAGCATTATTCCCGGCATAAATACCGAGTAGGGTGGTATGGGCAGGTCGTGCGGAATCAGGGCAATATACTCGCCCCACTTGATAATTCTGCCCGCAAGCTCGCCCGAAATGTTCTCGCTTATGAATTTTTTCACAACCGCGATTTCCTCTTTCGCGGGCGTTTTCAGGCTTTCTTTGTAAAGTATAGTTGGCATATTTCCTGTATTTTCCCATTTTTGCATCAATGCGATGAACTGTCCCTCGCCCCTTGCGATATGCGGATAGAAGCGTCTTGCCTCCGTCATACCGTCAAGACCGTCGGCGGTTGAGGATACGAGCTCCTCGCGTACGGGACGGAGTGAAAAATCGGGATGGCGTTCAAGAAAGCCGGCTACCACGCCCTCGTTTTCCTCTTTTGAGTAGGTGCAGGTGGAATAAAGCAGATAACCGCCATCCTTAACACAGCCCGCAAGGTTGTGAAGTATCTCGCCTTGTCTCCTGGCACAGAGGAGCACGTTCTCCTCGCTCCACTCCTCGATCGCCTCGCCGTATTTTCTGAACATTCCCTCGCCTGAGCAGGGGGCGTCGCAGAGCACGAGATCGAAATAGGAGTCGAACATACCGCCAAGCTTCGCCGTATCAAGTGAGGTCACTACGGCGTTCTTTATACCCAGCCTCTCAAAATTACTGACTATTATTTTGGCACGCTTCGGAACGTACTCGTTGGCGAGAACAAGCCCGCCGTCACCGACCGCACTTGCAAGCTGTGATGCCTTGCCACCGGGAGCAGAGCAGGCGTCGAGAACCCTCCAGCCACTTTTGATCTCAAGGGCGTTTACCGTTGCCATAGCACCGGGATCCTGCACGTAGAACATTCCTGCGTGATGCTCGGCGGTTCTTCCGATGCCCTCACAGTCGTCTGGAATAAATCCGTCGGGAGCGTAGGGAACGGGCGAGAGCGTAAGAGCGGTTTTCTCAATAAAATCCTCCACCGCGACCTTCGTCGTATTGATTCTTATGGCACGGACGCCCTCCTCGCCGAGAGCCGACTCAAAGGCGGGATACTCCTCGCCCAACATATTTTTCATCCTTTCGGTAAAGCGTTCGGGTAGCATTTTCCCCTCCTTTGCTCCGCTTCGGTTAATTCTCTCAATAAGTATACTACAAAAAGCTTTTTTTGTCAATGGTATAAAAGGTCTTGCATTTTCCTTAATTATATGGTAGAATATAATTGTAATAATATGTTTTCGGGAGAGAAGTCTATGAAATTGGATTTTTATCATAACAAAATAGTTGCCGATATAATCAGCGAGGAGTTTGAGGCCTGCTTTATGAGTGAGCTGGTTCCCGTGCTGACTGCAAAATACGGCGAGATTGCCGAGGTGCAGATGTACGAGGATTATCTTTCGGACAACCTTTCTGCCGAGGGATACTGGTATTATCCTCTTACCCTGGTGGTCGGCGGGGAAATAAAAACCCAGTGGATAAGATGGGAGATTAACAGGACCGATTTTGAGGACGGTCTGCCCTACGCATTCTCGGGCAGCGGGAAGGTTGGCTTTGAGCTTTGCGACGCACCCCGCGAATTTGAAGAGCGTATTGCGGGCAGGGCGAGATATTACGGCGGTGGCAGCATCGGTGTTCGTATCGAGGTTGTGAAGGGCGAGTCCTACCGTCTGTCGGGCAAGTATTCCCAGACCTTCATTGACGAGATGGCACGCCAGCTTACCTCGGCTATTGAGTCGGCTACGGGTACGGAGGGCGTTGCAGACAGCTCGGTAGAGCTGGTTATGGTCTTCGCGTCGGGTACCTATATGGAGCATATTTCGGAGAACGTCACTTACCGCAGACTTATGCTGGTGGATAAGGTCAGTGCTCCGAGAGATTTCTGGATAAAGTGGACACGCCTTGACGGTGCGGTTGCACACCCCATCTCCTCACACGTGACGGCGGATAATATTCTCTTTGAGCTTGGTGAGGACGTGGAGCAGACAATCCGTCAGCGAGAGTACAAGTATCTTCTTGCCTCGGGCAAGGAGAAGTATCATAATTCTATGAGCCGCAGGAAGGTCACCGAGTGGCGTGAGGTCATCAAGCGTGCCGCAAGACGCGGCGAGCTTACAAGAATTGAGAGCGACTACGAGCTTGCTCCCGAGACGCTGGAGCTTGAGGACCGCATCGCAGCTATGCTTGGTAAGAAGCCTGTCGAGGCCCCCGCTCCCGCGAAGGAGGAGGTACCCTACATAAGCGAATCCAAGCCCGAGAGCGACGAGTATCTTCGTGCTCTTGAGAAGGCACGCAGGGTCGTTGAGGGCGATTCTGCCGATGAGTCGGAGGAGCCGACTCTTTCCGAGCTTACCGAGGGTCTTCCCGAGGAGGAGCCCTGCGAGGAGCCCCTGACCCTTGAGGGTGAGGAGGATTCTGCAGTTGAGTTTGACGGCGGGGAAGAGGAGGACTCCTGCGAGCTTGAATACGAGGCTGAGGATGAGTCCGAGTCTGAAGAGCAAGCCGAGGATAGCGTTGAAGAGTCCGAGGACGTCGAGGACGAGCTTGATATATTCTCCGAGGAGGAGATCGCTGAGGACGAGGAGGATATCTTCGCCGAGGAGAAGCTGGTTCTTGAGGATGAGCCCGAGGAGGAGCCCGAGGATGAGCTTCGGGAGGATGAGGAATTCATTATAGAGCTTGAGTCGGAGGATGAGCCTGCTCTTGAGGATGAAGAGCCTGAGGATGAGCTCGTTATATCGGAAGAGACAGATGAGCCCACACCCGAGGAAGAGCCAACCCTCAAGGAAGTGGCCGAGGAGCCTGTTCTTGCGGAGGAAGAAATTGAAGAGTCCGAGGAGGACGAGGAGCCTGTGGAGGAGTTCATTATCGAGGAGGAGCCCGAGGAGGAGTTCGTTATAGAAGAGCCTGTCCGAGAGTCTGTCGTCGGGCTTCCCGAGGAGAAGGAGGCAGAGTCTGCACCTGCCACAGAGCCCGCACCCGTTGTGGAGAGCACTCCTGCTGTTGAGCCTGTCCCTGTTGTAGAGTCCACACCTGCAGAGTCCGTACCCGCAGCCGATACGCCAAGCATTGCCGAGCGTGTTGCGGATATTCGTGCCGAGCTTGAGACCAAAATCCGCCTTGAATACGAGATTCGTGCAAGAGAGAAGGCCGAGGCTGCCCTTGCCGAGCTCAGCGAGAAATATCACAGACTTGAAACCGAGAGCGAGCTTGCCATAGCCGAGCTGAAGAGCGAGAATCGGAGGCTGAAGCGTGATTACGATCTCCTTCTCGAGCAGATTGAGAGCGAGAGATTCGCAAGAGAGTCCGAGAGTGCAAGACGCCGCATCGAGGAGCAGCAGCTACGCGAGGAGATAGAGCGTCAGCTTCGTGCCGAGGCCGCCGAGCGTGAGCGTCTTGAGGAATCCGCCCGCGAGGCTGTTGAGAGGCAGAGAATGCTGGAGGCTGAGAACGCCCGCATAGAGCGTGAGCGTGAGGAGACCGCCCGCATTGAAGCGGAGAGGCTGAGAAGGGAGGAGCAGAAGCGTGAGCTTGAGGCTGCCCACGAGGCCGAGCTTGAGCGTATCCGTCGCGAGCAGGAGGAGACCAAGGCAAAGGTGAGAGAGGCAATGAGCGAGATCGGCGTCACCAAGCCTAACTATATTACCAAGACGGTAAAGCTTATTTTTGCCAGAAGCGTCGACCCCAACGTTATCACCAGAATCCAGCAGCTTATCAAGGCAACGGTTGATTATTACGGCAAGGACGCCGTGTCCCTCCGTATCAGGGCAACCTTCACCGACTCCCGCACGGTAGAGCTTGAGTTTGTGGAGCTTCCCATTGACGAGATGCCCCTGCTCGGCAATATCATAAAGGTGCTTGGTCAGGCGGGCCTTGGCATCACGAAGGCGAAGATAGATTAATCGGAATATCTAAAAATAAAATAAAGGCTGCCTTGAAAAAAATAGCTTCGGGGCGGCCTTTATGCTCGGTTTTTGGTGAAAATATATAAAAGGATATGGTAAATATCTTAAAAAAACATCAAAAGTGAGAAAATTTATAAAACCTATTGACAAATATATATTTTAGTGTTAAAATGTGATGTAACTGTGCGAATGGGCGTACTATGCCCTTTTGACAGTAATATTATTTTTTATTTTTCGTGAAAGGAGGAAAATCAATGCCAACCTTTAACCAGCTCGTAAAGCAGGGTCGTTCCGACAAGGCGTACAAGTCTAAGACTCCCGCCCTTCAGAGAGGCTTCAATGCCCTCAAGAATGCTCCCATCGATCAGTCTGCACCTCAGAGAAGAGGCGTGTGCACCAAGGTTACTACCACTACCCCCAAGAAGCCTAACTCGGCTCTTCGTAAGATCGCCAGAGTAAGACTTACCAACGGTATGGAGGCTACGTCCTACATCCCCGGTATCGGTCACAACCTTCAGGAGCACTCCGTTGTTCTTATCCGTGGTGGACGTGTTCGTGACTTGCCCGGTGTACGTTATCACATTATTCGTGGTACGCTTGATACCCAGGGTGTTGCTAACCGTAAGCAGAGCCGCTCCAAGTACGGAGCAAAGCGTCCGAAGAAGTAATAGGGCTTTCGGACTATATGTGCTCACGTGCTGTGATGTTAAAGCTGTTTAGATTTTCCTAAACCCATCTATATTACAAAAACGAGCACTAACGAATTTAATATTCGAGTACCTATGATATCATTTTCTAAATTTAATGAAGGAGGGAAGTACAGTGCCTAGAAGAGGTCAAATTTCCAAGAGAGATGTATTACCTGATCCGTTGTACAATTCCAAGCTTGTAACCAAGCTCATCAATAACATTATGTACGACGGTAAGAAGGGTGTTGCTCAGAGAATCGTTTACGATGCATTCGCAATGATCGAGGCTAAGAGTGGTGAGAACGCACTTGACGTGTTCACCGCAGCTCTTGAGAACGTAATGCCCGTTCTCGAGGTTAAGGCTCGCCGTGTAGGCGGTTCTAACTATCAGGTACCCATGGAGGTTCGCGCAGAGCGTAGACAGACCCTGGGTCTCCGTTGGATAATTGGTTATTCCAGAAAGCGTGGCGAAAAGACCATGGCTGAAAGACTTGCCAGCGAGATTATGGACGCTAAGGCAGGCATGGGTGGCGCATTCAAGAAGAAGGAAGACACCCACAAGATGGCAGAAGCAAACAAGGCTTTTGCTCACTACAGATTCTAAGTCGGAGGCCAAGCGGTCTTAGGAAGACAAGGCATATTATCAACTCCTTGGCTCACAGAACGACATGGCTACGATCCGACTTTGGTAACAAGCTTCGAGTTGTAGAGCGGATCAGGCAAAACGTCTCTCTTGGAAATTTGACCTCTTCTAGGCACTGTACTTCCCTCCTTCATTAGATTATGAAGTCGGAGGCCAAGCGGTCTTAGGAAGACAAGGCATATTATCAACTCCT
>JAZNWM010000170.1:0-8351 GCA_045593345.1 Eubacteriales bacterium | reverse complement strand
ATTCGCATTTTGATTTGCTTCTTTTTAATCTGCCTTCCTTCTGTCGCTTCTTGCCTGGCACCTCTCTGCAGGACATTCTATAACATTCAATTATATTTTGTTAGTTTTCTGCCAAGAATTTTTTATAATAGTGAAACCTTTTGCTTTCAATTTCTGTCTATTAATATGAAGACGTCAGGTTAAGTGAATGACCGTGGGCAAATATTTAACACGCTGGATAGTAGTGTAAAAAACTTCGATTTATAGAAAGACGCAGCGAAGGATTTTGTCTGATTACTTTGGCGTTGGGGACCGCTTTAGCCTGATAAATATCGCATAGTGAAGTGCTCAAATTTATTTACCGGCAGCTTGACAAGAAAACAGATTTACCTATTAATGTGCAGATAGAAAAAATACCGATTAAATGAGGAATGGAGCACGGCTATGTTTAGTGCTTAATTTAAAGATTTTTAGGCTGATTTTGACATAAATCATCATTTTTCTCTAATTTTAGGTGTTCATTTCTCTCCATTAATTCTTTGAAGGAGGTGGCTTATGACGGATGAAAAAATAATTGAGATGCTCTTTGCCCGTGACGAAGCTGCAATAGATAATATTAATCTTACATACGGGCGTTATTTCAGAGCAATTGCTATGTCTGTTTTGAGAGACGGTTTTAGCGTTGATGAGGTATTGTCGGACGTATATTTGAGGGCGTGGAACAGCATTCCGCCTAATCGTCCTGCGTCAATAAAGGCATATCTTGGACGAATTACGCGAAATTTAGCAATCAATTTGCTTGAGAAAAGGATGGCAAAAAAGCGGGGCGGAGAAGAGCAGGATATGATTCTGATGGAGCTGTCGCAAATATCGGGCGAGGATTACTCTGAGAGTATTAGCAAAAATATGGATTTGAGCGAGCTGATAAACAGCTTTTTGCATTCGCTTGGTGATGAGGAAAGGCGGATTTTTATCAGACGGTATTGGTATTGCAATTCAATTGCCGAAATAGCAGAGGGCTATTCCATAAGTCACGGCAAGGTGAAAAGCTGCCTTATGAGAACCAGGACGAAGCTGAGAGAGGCGTTATATCGCGAGGGATTTATTGAGGAGGTATAGATTATGAATGCAAGGGAACTGCTCCGTGCAATCGGAGAGATAGATTACGATATGGTAATTGACAGTGAAAAGGAGTTTGAAAAGCCGTCTCTGTCACAAAAAAGCACATACGGTTGGGCGTTTTTAAGTAATTTATTAATGAAAGGAAGGAAAAATATGAAAAAAATACTCGTTTGTACGCTGTGCGTAGTGCTGTGTGTAGGTCTTGCTGCTGTGATAAGCCGACTTGATACGTGGAATATTTCACCCGATAATCAAGGAGATGAGCAGTCGCCCGACAGATCTTACGCAATCGTCTATAACGGATATAATTACGAGCCTGTCGGAACACCGGATTTTGAAAGATTTCCTGCTCTTGCCGAGCTGTGTGAGGAAACGGTTGTAGGATATAAATTCAACCTGAGTGCCGAGCATCTTGGTGAATATATAGGCGTTTTTCCCGCCTCGGAGAAGCTTGGACTAAGCGAGGGATCAGCCTATCATTACGCGGAATATCCGGATTATGATTCAATTATAATAGTAGAGCGTGAGGGCGAATTTTTCCTTTACGTAGCCACCTCGGGAGCCCTGCCTTACGACGCAACCTCCACAACGGTGCTTAACTATTACGGAGAGCCTGTGGAGATCAGAGCTGCATATAGTGCGGATGAAGAAGGAATAGTCGGAGATGAGCTTCGTACCATAATAAGAGCCCTTGAGGGCAAGGAACGTGTTGCATACTCAGAAATTCAGCGTGTGTCCTTTGATTTCTGGTACGCCGAGCGGGGTGACGCAGGCGTCCGACTTACTGATGGCAAGCTTATGTTTGACAGTAAGGAAATCAGACAGACCTATATTGATTTTACAACGCGGGACACAAGTAATCTCTGGTTGAAAACAGATAGAGGATTTAATGATATTTATATTTATTACAACCCGACTCTTAAATATTTTGCGGTGGATCATTACTACTATTTTCTCACCGATGCCGAGGTTGAAATAATCAATTCTATATTGGAAAAATGAAAAAAGGACGGCACATTTTGTGCCATCCTTTATCTACAAAGGGGTATTTTGTAAACAATGATTTACAAAAATGCGGTTCAATGGATTTATGTAGCTTCTGAAACCTTAGTTATTACTGTTGAAAAACACCGTCTTCGGTTATAGTGGTTGTAACGCCGACTACAATTTTGATGACACCGGGAGTGCTATCTCTGTCAACGTAAATACCAGTATATTTTGCAAATGACTCGGGGATATCTTTAAGTGCAAATCCGTAAATGTTGTTTTTATCTTCTTCGGGATAATGAATTTCGAAGGTAAGACCAGCCTCAAGCACAAGCGTACCGCCCTCTCCAACGTCGAACAGGTAAACGGGGCTCTTTACGTCTTTGAAATTAATCACCATAGTTCCATCGCCGTAAACACCGCCGGAAAGGGTAAGCTTGCCTCCGTTGCGAATGTCAAATACGTGCCAGGACTTGTTTGCATTATGGTCAAAGGTACAGGTTAAGTCAAAGGAGTTAATATTAAGTCGGCTATTATCTCCCTCTTGAATTTCACAGAAATTATGCTTATTTCCGGAGATAGATAAATCATTCTTGCCGCTTCCTGTGATATCTGCACCCATAATTATGCTCTTACCATTTTCCAGATGTTCAAAGAGCTGTGCCGCGGTCATATTTTCATCAGCAACTATATGTTCCTGCTCTGCAACTTCTTTAATCATATAGACAGGTCTGATAGTCACGTCTGCTTCAACGTTCTGAAGTTTGGTTCTCCATCCTGTCTCCCATTCACCAACGTAGCCCTCGATTTCAGGAACATCGGGCGGATTCTTATCTGCAGGCCAGCTCTGTCCCTCTTCGGTCCAGGTCTCGCTGTAAATAACCTTGCCGTCAACGTCAACGAATCTGATAATATAAGGATTGTTCCAGGATTCGTAAAGGATAACGTTATTATAGTTTCCTTCGGGGATAGTAGTGATCTTTTGTGAATTGGTATTTACCCAACCTTCGAAAAGACTCTCATCCTTAAGTCCTGTAAGAGAAGTGCCCTTTACCGTATGAGCATTGGGCCAAAGCTTCGTGCTGCTTCTCTCACCCTCGGTAATGTACTCTGTGCCGAGGACGTTATTGCCCTGGCCGTCCAAATAGGTAACTGTGTAGAAGTAATGAATAACCTCTACGCCGGGAGCAGACTTAACTGCGGTCGCACCCCAGCTGTAGCCTGTATAAAGCTGACCGAAGGGAAGGTAGGTGCCCATCTTGTCTTCTTTTTCGGTATGCTGATGTCTGCAGGGACTGAGATTCTGGGTATAGGGAAGATTTGTGGTGGGATCAATGTTGATATCGTTTCTTTCAACTCTGCTGAACTGGAAGTCATCGGTGTAAGAACCAACCGAGTTCTTCTCAAACTCACAGTAATAGTAATCCGCCCAGTTGCCGATATAAACCTTTACGTCAGAGAAATTAACCTTCTCGGGACCTGTGGTGGAATCTCTGTCCGCACCGACCGTACCGATAAGCATTCCCGAGTAGCGGTACTGATAGTACTGATAGTTACCGCATACGTCGTTGTATACGTCGATAACCGCACCAACCTCACAGTTGGTCATATTGATGGTGGTATCACCGTTAACACGGCCGAGAATACCGCCGCATCCAACGTCCCAGGAGCCCCAGAGGGCAGAGATCTTGTTGGAGGAGTTAACGTTTACGTTGTTGAAATTAATTACGTTGGTATAACCGCTCTGCTCATAGGCATAGCCGACCACACCGCCGTTAGGAACGTTGTACGCTCTGGGATTAGAGTTTACAATATTGATATTTTCAAAGGTGGAGGTACCTGCAGCGTACGCCGCAACACATCCTGTGGTAGAGAATTCACCGTCGGACTGGAAATTGTTTACGGTGAGATTTTTTACGGTGCCGTTAAGAACGAAGCCGAAAATTCCCATACCGTCATTGTAATACTGATTCTGTGAGAGATCGTAGTGGGGATCGTCACCCTTCATAGACCAGGTGCTTTGATATACGTTGGATATGGTTTTACCGTTACCGTCAAACACACCCTCGAAGGAGTAGACGGTGCAGTAATAATCACCGACAGTACCGTCACCGTTATTATCCTCGGTGAAATAATAGCCTATAGGATACCAGGCCTTGCCGCCAAGACCGCCGAGATCAAGGTCGCTTGCGAGAGTGATAGTCTTGCCTGCGAAGGAGTCCTGCTCTATTCCGTCTGCCATACCGCCGACGATCGCACCGAGACCTGCAAGCTGCTCCTCGGTCGTGATGGTGAAGGAGTTGGAGGTGGTGTTGTACCAGGTGGTGTCTATTTCGCCTGCCCAGGGATTGTTTACAGCAACGACTGCCGTAACCTCAGAGAAGGTTGCCATAGCTACCGAAAGGTTGCCGCTGGTTGCATCGTATACAAACTGGTTGTGTGCTGTGAGCGTATCTGCCGCCGTCATCTGTACGGGTGCTCCGTTCTCTACGTGGTAGAGTATGATGGACGAGTCCTTAAGCTCCTCGGGCATAATATCACCGAGGTCGATTATTGCGGGGGTGGTATTGCCGTCTGCGATACCCTCGATATGTACGTCAAGGCTGCGTGACGCCTGTCCCTTCGTAACGCTGATATTTCCGTTACGGTCGGTCGCCTTTACCGTAAGAACAAGCTGTGTCGTGCCGGGCTCTAACAGCGTACCTGCGGGAACGGTGGCGTGAATGCCGTCGTCAGGATTGCCTACAGACAGGTCCTCGGTCAGCTGATTGCTTGCATCCACCTTGCCGCTAACGTCAAGTATAAGCACGTGGTTGCCATTGATGGGAGGAAATACCGCGTCTGCATCGTAGTCAGGGCCGAAGGAATCCGACTCAAATTCGCCCTGTGTTGCAACCAGCGATATGCCGAGCTGGATCCTCGGAGGATTTTCGTCGGGTGCGTGATTTGCCTCGTTGCCAACAAGCTCGGGCATATATACGACAAGTGCCAGGTAGTCCGACTCGTCGCCGGGCTCAAGAGCATTCTGCTGATAGAAGCTGTCCGAGAGGGAAATGGGCGAGCTTACCGCGTTGCGTGCCTCCTCACGAGTTGTAAAGGGGGTATCAACGCCGTTAATAACTCCGAACTTCATATAGTCCGAAAGCATAAAGTCATTACCGAGAACGTTTACAGAGCCCTGCTCGTCAATGATGTTGATGCCGAGCATATATTTCAGTGCCAGACTGCCGAGATTTGATACGCGAAGGTATACCGCCTCGGTATGTCCGGGCTCCCAAAGGGTGCTTTCATCAAACAGCTTGGTATTCTCGGTTACGGGCTGCCAGACTCCGCCCGTATAATATTCTAATTCAACGTCCAGATTTCCCGTTACGATAATATTGTCCTTGCTTTCAACAATATCGGTAAACCACGCGAAGGTGGAGCCCATAAGCATAATGATGCATAACAGAAGGGATACCGAGCTGGTGAGCAGCGATTTTACCGTAGCAGAAGAGCTTCTTCTTGTCATTGTGCTTCTCCTTTACTGAAAATAATATTAAAAATTTATATGTGTAAACCTATAATGTATTATGTTATCATAAAATTTACCATAAGTCAATATTTTTGTATATTTTTATATATATGAGAATTATTTACTCCTTGCTTTTTTTGTAAAAAATGTATAAAACAGAAAAAAGAGCGTCGATGCTTTACCGACACTCTTTTTTAAAAATAGGGACTGAAAAGCAGGGTACGCTCTCCAATTTTTGATATTTTCATCCCTTTATTTGAAGAACTTTTTGAAGAAGCTCTGCTTTTTTGTGCTGTTGTTTTCACCGAGTGATTCGGCGAAGGCTTCAAGCAGCTCCTTTTGCTTCGAGCTCAGATTCCTTGGTGTTTCAACTGCGACGGTGATGATCATATCGCCCTTACGCTTGGTGTTGATGTCGGGAATGCCCTTGCCACGCAGGGTGAATTCGCTGCCGCTCTGGGTTCCCTCGGGGATTCTGAACCTTTCGCTGCCGCCACCGAGAACGGGTACGTCGATCTCTGCACCGAGAGTTGCCTCGGCAAAGCTGATGGGTACCTCGCAATAGATGTTGTTGCCCTCGCGGCGGAAGATCTTATCCTCTCTTACCCTGATCTCGATGATAAGGTTACCGCTGGGACCGCCGTTAAGACCTGCCGAGCCCTGACCGCGAAGGATAATGTTCTGTCCGTTGTCAATGCCCGAGGGAATGTTGACCTCCAGCTTCTTATTTATCCTTATACGTCCCTTGCCATTACAGTTCTTGCAGGGGTTTTTGATTATCTTACCGCGACCTGCACATCTCTGACAGGTACGCTGCGTCTGCATATAGCCCAGCATTGTCTGCTGTCTTACGGTCACGCGACCGAGACCGCGGCACTCGGGACATTTTTCTACGTCCGAGCTTCCCTGGGCACCGCTGCCACCACAGTCGGGACAGCTCTCTATTCTGGCGAAGCTTACCTCCTTCTTACAGCCAAAGGCCGCCTCCTCGAAGGAAATGCTGACTCTCGTACCAACGTCGTCGCCCTCCTGAGGAGCGTTTGCCCGTGATCTTGACGAGCCGCCCCCACCGCCGAAGAAGGAGGAGAATATGTCACCGAAATCAAAATCAGCACCGCCGAAGCCACCGAATCCGCCGTATCCCCCACCGCCTGATGCGGGATCAAATGCATCGTGACCAAATCGGTCGTATTTTGCCCTCTTGTCAGAGTCGGACAGCACGTCGTAGGCCTCGTTGACCTCCTTGAACCTCGCCTCCGCCTCAGCATCTCCGGGATTCATATCGGGGTGATATTTCTTCGCCAGCGAGCGGTACGCCTTTTTTATCTCATCCTCACTTGCATTTTTTGATATGCCGAGGACCTCGTAATAATCTCTTTTATCTGCCATATTTATGCCTTTTACTCTCTAAATGTAATGTATAGTTTACAAAACAAAGCGATTTTGCATATCTTTTAACATACAATTAGTAGGGCAGCCATTTTAATGTGGATTTGCCCTACTAATTTCCTTGCTTTATTTCAGAGCATCGAGGGGGCTATCAGTTGCCTGTCTTATCCTCGAATCCTGCATCGTAGTAGTTACCGTCAGCACCCTGACCGCCGCCCTGTGCATTTGCACCGTTCTCGGCTGCCTGTGCGTTGTAGATCTTCTCTGCGATGGGGTAGAACGCCTTCTGAAGAGCGTCGGTGTCAGCCTTGATGGCGTCGGTGTCGCTGCCCTTAAGGGTTTCTCTCAGCTTTGCGATAGCCTGGTTTACGGGAGCCTTGTCGTTTTCGGTGATCTTGTCGCCAAGCTCGTTCATAGTCTTCTCGGTCTGGAAGATGGTATTCTCAGCCTGGTTTCTGATCTCAACCGCTTCCTTCTGCTTCTTGTCCTCCTCGGCAAATCTCTCTGCCTCGTGAACCGCCTTATCAATATCCTCCTTGGACATATTGGTGGAGGAGGTGATGGTGATGTGCTGCTCTCTGCCGGTGCCTCTGTCCTTCGCGGTAACGTTTACGATACCGTTAGCGTCGATGTCGAAGGTAACCTCGATCTGGGGAACTCCACGGGGAGCCGCAGGAATACCGTCAAGGATAAATCTGCCGAGAGTGGTGTTGCCTGCTGCCATTTCTCTCTCACCCTGAAGGACGTGGATCTCAACCGAGCTCTGTCCGTCGGATGCGGTGGAGTAAACCTGGCTCTTCTTTACGGGGATGGTGGTGTTTCTCTCGATGATCTTGTTGAATACGCCGCCGAGAGTCTCGATGCCGAGAGAGAGGGGAGTAACGTCGAGAAGGAGAACGTCCTTAACGTCGCCGCCGAGAACGCCGCCCTGAATAGCCGCACCGATTGCTACCCACTCGTCGGGGTTGATGCCCTTGAAGGGATCCTTGCCCATAAACTTCTTAACAGCTTCCTGAACTGCGGGAATTCTGGTGGAACCTCCAACAAGAAGAACCTTAGAAACCTGAGATGCCGAAACACCCGCGTCGGAAAGAACCTTCTTTGTGGGAATAGTTGTATTGCGTTCAATGAGCTTTGTGAAAACGCCGCCGAATGCCACAAGGCCGAGAGAAAGGGGAGTTACGGCGAGAAGAACGAGTCCCTTTACGTCGCCGCCGAGAACGCCGCCCTGAATAGCGGCGCCGACAGCAACGCATTCATCGGGATTGATGCCCTTATGAGGCTCTGTGCCGATGAAATTGCGGACCGCTTCCTGAACAGCGGGAATACGTGTAGAGCCGCCGACGAGGAGAACCTTGTT
>JAZNWM010000169.1:0-5987 GCA_045593345.1 Eubacteriales bacterium | reverse complement strand
TCGCATTACAGAAAGAATCTCGTATTCTCCTGGGAGAACCTTGATAATGCAAGAATAGCCTATAATAAGCTGGTTTCCCGCGTAGCCGAGCTTAAGGCAGGTGACGGAGAGCTTGATGAGGCAGCCTTTGCCGAGGGCAAGAAGCGTTTTACCGACGCTCTTGATAATGACCTTAACACCTCTCTTGCGGTTACCGCACTTTACGATGTTTTTAAGCTTCGTACCAATGATACGACCAAGCTTGCTCTTATCGAGAGCTTTGAGACCGTTCTTGATCTTGGTCTTATGGCTGCGGCGGCAATGGTTAAGGAGGAGAAGGCGAAGGCGGCTGCGGAGGAGAACGCAGGCGTTGACGCCGAGCTTCTCGCTTATATTAACGAAAAAATCGAGGCCCGTAAGGCTGCTAAGAAGGCGAAGAATTTTGCCGAGGCGGACGCCATCCGCGACGAGCTTCTTGCGAAGGGAATAACCCTTCTTGATACCCGCGAGGGAACGAAATTCACAATTAACTAAGAAAAAACCGGGCAGAAGGGAGGAGTCGCCGTGTACGAAAAATCAATAGCAGACGTTGCGTTTATGGAGGGCGATTTCTCCCGTGCTGCCGAGATGTATCTCGAGGGGGCAAGGGATGGGGACGAGCTTGCCGCCTTCAATTACGGCTACTGCCTCTGGCGTGGCCTTGGCGTATCCTATGATCCTAAGGAGGCGAAGAGCTTCTTTGCCTTTGCCAGAGAGATGGAGGGCGGTGAGTCCTGCTATAATCTTGCTATGCTCTACCTTCACGGCGAGGGCGTGACGAAGGATTTCAAGATCGCCTATGAATATATGAAAATTTCCGCGGGGCAGGGCTGTATTGAGGCACAGCTCTATCTCGGTATGGCATACGCATCAGGCTGTATGCTGGAGCCCGAGATCGTGGGTATTTGTATGATCCCCTGCCACACGCCCGAGTATATTGATATGGGGCGTATGCTTGACGGTGATATCCCCGACTCCGAGCTTGACGAGGAGCTTCGCTACACCACCGTCCGTCAGGATGGCAGAGCCGCGTTTGAGTGGTTTCAGGCGGCGGCAAGGCATTCTACCTCTTATGTGGAGGATCTTGTGGCTAAGGGAAAATATCTTTACGCCCGTTGCTTTGTGGACGGGCTTGGCACCGATTTTGACAGGGACAAGTCTGTCCGTCTTATGCTCGCCGCACAGCGGAGCGGCTCGCCTGAGGCTACGGCGTATATTGTCGAGCACGGTATAACCGAGTCTATGCTTGAGGATAAGAAAAAGAAGACTAAAAGACTTTCGGGAGGTAGAGGATGGTAAAAATTACAGACGTATCGGTCGGCAGCAAGGCCTATAAATCGGGCGTGCGTGCGGGCGATATTCTTACATCCATAAACGGTAATGAAATAAACGACGTGCTTGATTACCGCTTCTATCTTACCGAGTGCCTGGTGGAGATAAAGCTCATTCGCTCGGGGGAGGAATACTCCGTCACTATCAGGAAGGGCGAATATGACGATATCGGCCTTGATTTTGAGACTCCCCTTATGGATAAGAAGCACTCCTGCACTAATAAGTGTATTTTCTGCTTCATAGATCAGAACCCCGAGGGACTTCGCGAATCGCTTTATTTTAAGGATGACGACTCACGCCTTTCATTTATCCACGGCAATTACGTCACCCTGACGAATATGACGCAGCGTGACGTGGACAGAATAATCAAGATGCGTATGTCACCCATCAACATCTCGGTGCATACCACCAACCCCGACCTCCGCGTTAAGATGATGAAGAACAAGCACTCGGGCGAGGTGCTGAAATACCTTCGCGATTTTGCCGATGCAGGCCTTACTATGTGCGGTCAGATAGTACTTTGCCGCGGCGTTAACGATGGCGATGAGCTTCGCCGCTCTCTTCGTGATCTTGCCGAGCTTTATCCCGCTATGTCAAGCGTGGCTATCGTTCCCGCAGGACTTACTAAATTCAGGGAAGGACTCTATCCTCTTTCCGACTTTACGAGGGAGGAGGCAGCCGAGATCATCGATACCGTAAACTCATTTGGCGACGCTCATAAGGAGAAGCAGGGAACACGCCTCTTCTATGCCGCAGACGAGCTTTATCTGAAGGCGGAGAGGGAGATTCCCGATGCCGATTATTACGAGGACTATCCCCAGCTTGAGAACGGTGTCGGAATGATCCGCTCCTGCTCGGACGAGTTTGGACTCGCACTCTGCAACGCCGAGGATCTTGGCAAAATTCTCAATAAAAAAAGAAGCGTATCTCTCGTTACGGGAGTAGCCTCTTATCCTATGATATGCGAGCAGGTGGACAGGCTTTGTTCACTCTGCCCTAATTTAAAGGTCAATATTTACAAAATAGTTAACAACTTCTTCGGAAGCTCTATTACCGTATCGGGGCTTCTGACGGGTAAGGATATATGCGAGCAGCTTGAGGGACATAAGCTTTATGACGAGCTGCTTATACCGCAGAACTGTCTTCGTCACGGCGAGGACCTGTTTCTGTGCGGAATGACCGTTGACGAAATGTCAGCGAGGCTGGGCGTCCCCGTAAGATCTACGGGTAACGACGGCTACGAGCTTGCCGAGGCTATCCTTGGCGAGAGCATTTGAAAGGAGTGGTAAGATGTCAAAACCGATTGTAGCAATAGTGGGCAGACCTAACGTAGGTAAGAGCACACTTTTCAATAAGCTTATAGGCGAACGCCGTTCAATAGTAGAGGATACTCCCGGCGTTACCCGCGACCGTATCTATGCGGAGGCAGAGTGGAACGACCACCGCTTTCTTCTCGTTGATACGGGCGGTATCGAGCCCAAGAGTGACGATACTATTCTGAAGCAGATGAGAAATCAGGCGGAGATTGCTATTGCCACCGCCGACGTCATCATTTTTATGTGTGATATCCGTGCGGGTCTTGTGGCAGATGACCGCGATATTGCCATTATGCTGAAGAAGTCTGGCAAGCCTATTGTTCTTGTAGTTAATAAGGTGGACAGAGTAGGTGAAATGCCCTATGAATTCTATGAATTCTACGAGCTTGGCTTTGACCGTGAGCCTATTGCACTCTCCTCCCTTCACGGCACAGGCTCGGGTGACCTGCTCGACGCGGTCATTGAGGAATGTCATTTTGAGAATTATGAGGAGGAGGACGAGAACGTTATCAACGTTGCCGTTATAGGTAAGCCCAACGCGGGCAAATCCTCCATCATCAACCGTATGTGCGGAGAGGACAGAGTTATCGTGTCGGATATTGCGGGAACCACCCGTGATGCCGTTGACACCAGAGTTGAGAACGAGCTTGGCGTGTACAACTTCATCGACACGGCAGGCATCCGCCGTCATTCCAAGGTTGAGGACAGAATAGAGAAGTTCTCGGTTCTCAGGGCGAATATGGCTATCGAGCGTGCCGACGTTTGTCTTATTATGATCGATGCCAAGGACGGCGTTACCGAGCAGGATGAGAAGATTGCCGGACTCGCCCACGAGGCAGGTAAGGCCTGCATCATCGTTATAAATAAGTGGGATTCCATTGAGAAGGAAACCGGTACCGTAAAGGAATATAACAACCGCATCCGCACCTCCTTATCCTATATGCCCTACGCACCCATTGCTTACGTTTCGGCACTTACGGGACAGAGGGTGAGAAATCTCTATGAGATGATAAACAAGGTCTACGCCGAGTCCCGCCGCAGAATTACTACGGGTGTGCTGAACGATCTTCTCAACGATGCAACCACCAGGGTACAGCCCCCGTCGGATAAGGGCAAGAGGCTGAAGGTTTACTATATGACTCAGACCTCCATTGCTCCTCCCACCTTCGTTATCTTCTGCAACAGCGAGGAGCTCTTCCACTTCTCATACAGACGTTATATTGAAAACTGCCTGCGTGATACCTTTGGCTTCGAGGGGACTCCCATTAAGATAGTCATCAGGCAACGCGGCGACGATTCCACTAAGGCATAGGATTAAGGTATGTTTATAGATAATATTAAAATTTACGTTAAGGCGGGCGACGGCGGTAACGGTGCCGTTTCCTTCCATCGCGAGAAATACGTTTCTGCAGGCGGTCCCGACGGCGGTGACGGCGGCAGGGGCGGTAATATAATTTTCAGAATTGACGAGGGTGCCAACACCCTTCTGGCCTTCCGCTATAAGAGAAAGTTTGTTGCCGAGAACGGCTCTAACGGTATGCCTGGAAAGATGCACGGCAAGAGCGGAGCAGACGTCATCATCACCGTTCCCCAGGGTACTCTTATTAAGGATCCTACCACGGGCAAGATTATCTTCGATATGGGCTCCGACCGTGAGTTCGTTCTCTGTAAGGGAGGACGGGGCGGCTGGGGTAACCGCCATTTTGCCACTCCCACAAGGCAGATTCCCCGATTCGCCAAGAGCGGCACGAAGGGTGAGGAGAGGGAGGTTCTTCTTGAGCTCAAGATGCTTGCGGAGGTGGGCCTTATCGGATTCCCCAACGTAGGTAAATCCTCTATTCTCTCCCGCATCTCCTCGGCAAAGCCCAAGATCGCGAATTATCACTTTACCACCCTTTCTCCCAACCTGGGCGTTGTCAGTATGGGTGAGGGCAGGGGATTCCTTGCCGCAGATATTCCCGGTCTTATCGAGGGAGCCTCCGACGGTCAGGGACTCGGTCACGACTTCCTCCGTCACGTTGACAGATGCCGCCTGCTGCTTCACGTTGTTGATATTGCGGGCACCGACGGCAGAGATCCCGTTGACGATATTGAGAAGATCAATCTTGAGCTTGAAAGATATTCCGAGAATCTGGCACAGCGTCCTCAGATAATCGTAGCCAATAAAATCGACTCGGTTCTTGAGGAGGAAGAGATATATCAGAGATTTAAAAACTACGTCGAGGAGAAGGGGCTTCAAGTTGTCTACGTTTCTGCCGTTACGGGCGAGGGACTTGATCAGCTCGTCCGCATCACCTCCGACAGACTCTCCGAGCTGCCTCCCGTTACTATCTACGAGCCCGAATACTCTCCCGAGGACGAGGCTGTTATGAATACTGCCGGTGCGAGAGAGACCACCGTTCGCCGCGAGGGTGATAAGTTCATCGTTGAGGGCGAGTGGCTCTACAACTTTATGGGACAGATCAACTTTAACGACTACGAATCTCTCAATTTCTTCCAACGCGTTCTTGTTAAAAACGGTGTCATAGATATGCTGCGCAAGGCAGGCGTTGAAGAAGGAGACACAGTAAGCATTTACGATTTTGAGTTCGATTTTGTATACTAAACTTTGCATATAGGGTGATTTTATGGTTTCAGAGCTTATAAAGAAGTGCCGTTCCTATCGTCGCTTCGATGCTAAAAAGAAAATAGACGAAGGCAAGCTTCGTTCTTTTGTCGAGAGCGCAAGATATACTCCCAGCGCCGCAAATCTTCAAAGGCTGCGCTATGCGCTTTTTACCGATAACGAGAATTGCGCTAAGATTTTCGGTGCTTTGCGCTTTGCCGCATACCTCAAGGATTGGGGTGGTCCCTTGCCTGAGGAGCGTCCCGTTGCCTACGTCGTTATTGCATCTGAAAAGGAGCTTGACGTAAATCTTGCGATCGACCTTGGAATTTCATCCGAGGCAATACTTCTTACCGCAGCCGAGGAGGGTGTCGGCGGCTGTATTTTCCGTTCGTTTGACCCCGACGTAATAAAGCCGATTCTTCCTTCCGAGAGCTTCGTTATTCACGAGGTTATAGCTCTTGGATATCCGAGTGAGACGGTTCTTATCGCGGACTCCCCGGGCGGCGATATAAAATACTATCGCGACGCAGAGGATAGGCACATCGTCCCTAAGCTTCCCTTGGATACGCTCATTATTCGGTAAGTCCGAAGGCGCGGTTTATTCCGCCACCTATGATTTTTGCCGATACGCAGGCAATCTCGTTTATTTCCTTTGGTGATACGAACATCGGCGGGCGTGCCATTTTTGAGGTTTTTTCCATATCTGCACCGTC